>NZ_JBHWUI010000029.1:61308-65541 GCF_042737525.1 Kitasatospora sp. NPDC059973
CCAACAATACCTGTTAGTTTACCCCCCCCGCCCCCCCCCCCCCCACCGCCCCCCCCCCCCCCCCCCCGGGGGGGGGGGGGCCCCCCCCGGGCCCCCCCCCGACGGCGTGTTTCCGTTCTGTTTCAAGATCGATAACCCTGTGGCCCACCCCTCGTGACCACTGTCATACGCACGACTGATGACGTAGCCTCTCGACCGTGCATAGGGTTCCCCACAGCTCGGTGAAGCCGTTCACGGCGCCCTCCGGCGCCGGACCGACCGCGCCGAACCCGCTTGCTGGGGAAGGTAACCGCATGGGCTCACAACACCCCCAGGACGCCCGGCTCCGGCTGGTCGGACCGCGCCCCGGCGCGCCCGCACCCGCCGCCGTGCCCCCCGCCACGACCGTCACCGCCGCCGCGACCACCACCACACCCACCGCCACCACACCCGCCGCCGCCCCAGGCGCCGGCCGGCCCGCCCCCGCCGGGGGCTTCGCCGACACCCTGCACCTGGCCATCGAGGCCAGCGGCCTGAGCCTCGACCGGATCCGCGCCGCTCTCGCCCAACGCGGGGTCAGGGTCAGCGTGACCACGCTGAGTTACTGGCGGCGCGGCCGCAGCCAGCCCGAGCGGGCCAGTTCGCTGCGCGCCGTCCACCTGCTGGAGGAACTGCTCGGCCTGCCGCACTCCACCCTCTCCGCCCTGCTCGGCCCGCCGCGCCCGCGGGGCCGCTGGGCCGCCGCCGCCAACACCGCGCACCTGCGGCTGGAGGACGTCTGGCCGGGCGAGCAGCAGATCGCCGAGGTCTTCGCCGAGCTGGACGCGCCGCCGGTCGGCGAGCTGGAGCGGCTCTCCATCCACGACTCGTACTACGTCGACGCCGAGCGCCGCGGCAACCTGCTGCGGATGCGCCAGGTGGTCCGCGCCACCGTCGGCGGCGTCGGCCGCTGCCTGGTGGTGCACAAGGCCGACGAGGAGGCCACCGGCTGCCCCGAGATCACCTCGGTCCGGCACGGCCGCCTCGGCCGGGTCCGCCGCAGGCCGAAGGCCGGCCTGGTGGTCGGCGAGCTGATGCTGGACCGCCCGCTCGGCCACGGGGACAGCACGGTCTTCGAGTACGAGGTGGAGATCCCGCCCGGCGGCCCGACCATGGAGTACAGCCGCCGGTTCGCCATCCCGGTGCGCGAGTACGTGCTCCAGGTGCACTTCGACCCGGCGGCCGTGCCCGTCCACTGCGAGCGCTACGACCGCGCTCCGGGCGAGGACGTCGACCGCCGCCGCGAGCAGCTGTGGATCGGTGCCTCGGCCAGCGCCCACGTGCTCGCCCCCGACCAGCAGCCCGGCCACGTCGGCATCCGCTGGGAGTGGGAGTAGCGGGGCGCACCCCGCGGCGGGGCGCCGGGCGGCGCCCCGCGTCAAGCGCTCACTCGTGGCTCAGCCCGCCGCCGAGGTACATCACCGCGACCCCGCCGACCACCAGCACGGCCCCGATCAGCGAGGCCGGTTTGACCGGCTCGCCGAACACGACCGCGCCGCCGACCAGCGCCCCGACCGTGCCGAGCCCGGACCAGACGGCGTACACCGGGCCCACATTCAACGACTTCAGCGCCTGGGCCAGCAGCACGAACGCGGCGACGTAGCCGATCGCGACCACCACGCTGGGCGCGAGCCTGGTCAGTCCGTGCGAGGCCCGCAGGGCCAGTGTCGCCGTCACCTCGGCCGCGATGGCCGCTCCCACCAGCAGGTACGCCGTCATGTCCGTCCCCCGTCTCGTTTCGGATGACCTAGCTTCTGCCGCCGGCGAGGTCGACCAGCAGCTTGCGCAACTCACGGTGCAGCCCGTCGTGCGGCGGGCTGAGGTCGAGCAGGCGGGCCGACCACCAGCCGTCCACGGCCATCCGCACGAGGGTGGCCACCGCCGGGTCCAGGCCGTCCTCGACGAGCCGCCGCTGCCAGCGCTCGTAGCGGGACCGCAGCACGTCGAGCAGTTCCGGACCGCCGGCCGCGGCGAGCAGCGCCACCGGCACCTGGTCCGCCCCGCTGGTGTCCCCGGCCGGTGACTCCTCCGGGATGCTCGCCTCCAACCAGGCGAGCGCGAAGGCGCCGGGAGGCGCCTGCGGCCCGGGCAGTACGGCCTCGAACCGGTCCGCCAGCCGCTCGACGACCCCCTGGACGAGCGCCCGCTTGTTGGGGAAGTGGTGCAGCAGCCCGCCCTTGCTGACGCCGGCCTCGACGGCCACCGCGTCCAGCCGCACCGCGTCCAGACCTCCCCGCACCAGCAGCCGCTCGACAGCGTCGAGCAGATGATCACGCACCGTTCCGTCCCTCTCTCCGTGTCACGGACCGTCCAGACGGTCGGCGCCCACCCTAGCAGAACCTATGTGACTCGCCGGTAATTCCAAGTGGCCCGAAAGAGACGGGTGTTGACAGCCCGGAATGGAGCGTGCTTACGTTTCCTCGGCCGAAAACAGGCGAGATCCCGGGGGGTCGCCACCCGGCCACCTCAAGATTCATGCGCACGATGATCGAAGAAGCGGCGCCGGGATTTTTCTCCGCGCCAGGGGGAACGCTGTTCGACATCCACGGGGGATCATGCGAGACATACGGATTCGACGATGTCCGCGCAGGCCGGCAGCCCACGAGCACTAGCTGACAACACGTCAACAAGGCTGAGACGTCGGCTGTTCGCGCCGCGTCAACACACCGTCGGCTCATCCGCCATGCCCGGTCGTGCTTCGACGACCACGCCCGGGGCCGCTGCGCAACGACGCGCACCGCCCCGGGGCAGGCCTCCGCACGGCCCCGTCCGATGCGGCCGGCCCGGCCATGCCCAAGCGGCGGGTATTCCGTTCAAACCAGGGTCAAAATTCGCGTGAACCGATGCGTCGAATACGCCGATCATCGAATTCGAGGGAATCTGGTGGACATTTTCTCCAAGGTATCCGACTACCGTGCTGCCCGGGATGCCATGGCGGCGGGGATCTATCCCTACTTCCTCCCGCTCACCGGCCACGAAGGCACCACGGTCACCCTGGGTGACCGTGAGCTGGTGATGTGCGGCTCCAACAACTATCTGGGTCTGACCTCCGATCCCCGGGTCAGAAAGGCGGCCGCCGACGCGCTCGACCGGTACGGCCCGTCCTGCACCGGATCCCGCTTCCTCAACGGGAACCTCGACCTGCACGACCAGTTGGAGAGCGAACTCGCCGACTTCTACGGCAAGCCCGCGGCGGCCGTGCTCTCCACGGGCTACCAGGCCAACCTCGGCACGATCAGCGCCCTGGCCGGCCGCGGCGACGTCGTCTTCGCCGACCGCGACGCGCACGCCTCCATCGTCGACGGCTGCCTGCTCAGCGGCGCCAAGCACCGGCGCTTCCGGCACAACGACGCCCGCGCGCTGGACCGCGGCCTGGCCGCCGTCCCGGCCCAGGCCGGCAAGCTGGTCGTGGTCGACGGCGTCTACTCGATGGAGGGCGACCTCTGCGCCCTGCCGGAGATCGTCGAGGTCTGCGAGCGCCACGGGGCCCGGCTGATCGTCGACGACGCGCACGGCCTCGGCGTCCTCGACCAGGGCCGGGGCACCTGCTCCCACTTCGGCCTCACCGACCGGGTCGACCTCATCACGGTCACCTTCAGCAAGTCCCTGGCCTCGCTCGGCGGAGCCGTCGTCGGCGACGACGACGTCATCCACTACATCAAGCACCACGCCCGCAGCCTGATCTTCAGCGCCTCCGCGACCCCGGCCAGCATGGCCGCCGCGCTGACCGCGCTGCGGATCCTGCGCGAGGAGCCCTGGCGCCCCGAGCGGGCCCAGCAGAACGCCGACCACCTGCGGGCCGGCCTGCTCTCCCTCGGCATCAGCCCGGGCGAGAGCAGCACCCCGGTGATCCCGCTGCGCACCCGCGGGGTCGTCGACACCCTGCTGCTCTGGCGCCGGCTCATCGACAAGGGCGTCTACACCAACCCGGTGGTGCCGCCGGCCGCCTCGCCCCGACTGCGGCTCAGCCTGATGGCCACCCACACCACCGAGCACCTGAACCGGGTGCTGGACGCGCTCAGCGACGAGACGGCCATGTTCCTGCGCGACGGCGAGCCGGACGCCACCGACGAGCTGGCCGAGCTCGCGGAGCTCGCCGACTCGTCCGCCGCCCGGCCGTGAACCGGACGCCGGACCCCGCACGGGGCAGCCGGGCGGGCGCACCGGGCGGCCCGCCGGCCGGCCCCGGGGCGCCCCTGGCGCCCGGTCCCCCGA
>NZ_JBHWUI010000030.1:0-42376 GCF_042737525.1 Kitasatospora sp. NPDC059973
CGTCCACCCCACCCGGGGTGGACGGGCCGCGGCCTGTCGGAGGGGCGGATGCCTCAGCTCAGCTGGGTGGGGACGGGGCGCCGGCCGTCGAGGGAGGAGACGCCGATCGGGGTGAGGGCCTCGGGGAAGAGCTGGACGTCGGCGATCTGGCCGGCGGCGTACTCGCCGTAGGCGCCCATGTAGAGGCGGCGGCCGAGCTGCAGCGGACCGGTCGCGTTCCAGACCGTGCCCGCGTACTCGGCGGTGCCCGCGAGCGAGCCGTCGACGTAGAGGCGCAGGTCGGCGGAGTCCGCGTCGTAGACGCCCACCAGGTGGTACCAGGTGTTGGTCTTCGGGGCGAGGGCGCCGGTGGTGGGCCCGTAGGCGCTGGTGAAGGCGCCGGCGGTGTCGTCGGCGTGGGCGTGGCCGAAGGCGAACGCGTGGGCGCCGCTGGAGTAGTAGAGCTGGAGGGCGTTGGCGCTGGTGCCGGACTGCGAGACGAAGGTGGAGTTGGCGGTGAGGCTGGTGAGCCGCACCCAGGCGGACACCGTGTAGCTGCGGCTGGTGTCCACCGCCGGACCGGCGGCCGCCGCGTACGCGGTGGAGCCGTTCAGGTTCAGGACGCCGCCGCGGGCCGGGTCGGTGCCGAGGGCGGCGCCGCCGTTGAGGGTGAGCGCACCGGTCGGGCGGATGCTGTCGGCGGTGCCGTCCAGCTTCCACCAGGCCGAGGGCTGGCGGACGTTGCCGATGCCGACCGGGTTCCCGAACTGGGCCAGGCCGCCGGCCGGTGCCGCGCCGGGGTACTCGGTCAGCCGGCCGGAACGGGAGCCGGCGTAGAGCGCCGGGTACCCGGTGCCCTGCACGTCACCCGGGGAGGCGACGGTCGGGGCGTCCCGGTCGCCGACGCCGAGCGGCAGCACCTTCTGCGCGGCGGGCAGCACGTTGCCGGTGGTGGCGGCCCACTTCTGGTCGGCGATGTTCATGCAGTCGTAGATGATCACCTGGGTGCGCGGGTTGCGGTTGCTCGCCGGGTCGGCCAGGCAGCGGCCGGACTGCGGGTTCTTCAGCGTGCCCGGGTACGGTCCGGGGGCCCACTGCTGGGCGCCGGTGTTGTTGCACTGGTAGAGCTGCACGAGGGTGTTGTTGGCGGTCTCGCCCTTCTGCACGTCCAGGCACTTGCCGAGCGCGTGGATGCTGCCGTCGGCGCCGAGCGCGAACTGCTGCGCGTCGGTGCCGTTGCAGGTGTACATCTGGGCCGCGGTGCCGTTGACGGTCTTGCCGCCGGCGATGTCCAGGCAGAGGTTCTTGTTGGCGGTGTCCAGCACGCCGGAGACCAGCGGGGCGTGGGTCGGCGCGGCGATCTTCGTGGTCGGCAGGCCGGCGTCGAAGGTCAGGGGGAAGCTGCTGACCGCGCCGGTGGCGTTGTCCCGGGCCCACAGGGTCGGCACGCCGCCCACGGTGCCGGGGGCGAGCAGCGTGGTGCCGGACCAGTCGCCGGTGCCGATCCGGACGCCGGCCCCGAGGTTGCAGCCGGCCTGGAACGTCCCCGGGTAGTACCAGAGTTCGCCCTTGTCGACGGTGACCAGGTCGGGGGCGTCGGCGAACTGGGCGAGCTTGCCTGGGGCGAGCAGCTGGGTGACGTTCTTCCAGGTTCCGTCCGAGCCCTTGGCCGGGCAGGAGGAGGAGTTGCGGATCGGGATCACGTTCTGGGTGAGCGTGAAGTGCCCGGTGACGCCGCCGGGGGTCACGGCGTCGTTCTGGTAGAGGTACAGCTCGTGGGTCGCCTTGGAGTAGGCGAACAGGTCGTCGACGTTGGTGCCGGTGGCGGTGCCCCGGTGGGCGACCAGGTAGTTGTCCCACCCCGTGCCGTCCGGGCTCTGGGCCTTGGCGGAGGCGCTGACGGGCGGTCCGGCCGGGTCGGCGTTGCCGCGGACCAGGACGAGGTCGCCGTCGGTGGTCGGGGCGAGCAGGTCGGGCACCGCGTCGCCGTCGGCGTCGCCGGCGGTCACCTTGGTGGCCGGGTTCCAGGGCGCGAAGAAGCTGTACTGGCCGACGGTGCCCTGGGTGTTGCCGGCGTTGTCGACGGCCCGGACGAACAGGGTGTGGGCGCCCCACTGGGCGGCGCTCAGCACGATCGGGACGTCGCCGGTGGCGCTGCCGCCGGTGGTGGGAACGGCGTTGACCGCCGCCGCGCCGTTGGCCGGGATGTTGGCGTCCAGCGAGTACTCGAAGCGGTCGATGCCGCTGCTGACGCAGCTGCCGCGGGTGCAGCCGGTGGGCGTCGGGTCGTTGGAGGTCACCGTGATCTTGATTCCGGTGTCACCGGCGTGGCCGGTGGGCGCCTTGTCGCCGCCGAGCGGCGGGAAGACCGGGGAGTCGGTGAAGGACGGGATGCTCGGCGCGCTCAGGTCGGTCTTGAAGTAGCAGTTGGCGGTCCAGCCGCTCGCCAGGGTGCCGTCCTCGGCCTTGACGTGCCACCCGTACTGGTGGCCGTCCGCGACCTTGAAGCCGATGTTGACCCGGGTGGTGCCGCCGTTGCTGACCCAGCTGCTGACCGGGGCGCCCTTGTCGGTCGAGCCGCCGTCGGCGGCCGCCGTCTTGGTGTCCCAGACCTCGTACCGGGCGCGCAGGTTGACCCCGCTCATGTCGGTGGTGAGGTGGGCGTTGAGGGTGATGTCGGAGGCGTCCCCGGCCAGGCCGGACTGGCCGATCCAGCCGTCGGCCGCGCCGGCGCAGCCGTTGCTCGCGGGGGCGCGGGTGGCCGGGGTGGTGCCCAGGTTGTCCGGCGTCTCCGGGGCGATGTCGAACACCGTGGTCAGGTAGGGGTTGTTGGCGAAGCGGACGAAGTCGTTGTTGCTCGTCGACTTGGACTCGTTGCCCCAGAGCCCGAAGGTCCAGCTGTCCTTGACCCCGGAGAGCTTCCTGATCTGGCCGGTCACGTCGAAGTTGACGTCGTGGTTGCCGCACTTCTGGCTGATGTTGGAGCTCTTGACCTGCTGGGTGCCGCCGATGTAGCCGTCGCCGGTGATGTCCGGCTGGTTGTTCCAGCTGGTGGAGCCGCTGATCGGGGTCACCGTCGCGAGCCGGACACCGGTCTCGTTGTCGCAGTCGAAGGAGGCGCCGTAGGTCGAGGTCAGGTGGACCACCGACTTGGAGATCACCATCTTCTTGTCGAGGCCGGCGATGTTCAGCTCGTAGTAGGCGCGGTTCAGGCCGAAGCAGTCCTGCCAGCGCTGGTAGCCGACGCCCTCGCCGTTGTCCTGCGCGTCGTCGTACGGGCTCTGGCTCGCGCAGCCCTCCTTGACGGTGACGAAGTGGCTCTTCTTGCTGGTGATCGGGCTGGTGTACGGGTCGATGTACAGCGGCCAGACGGTGTCGGCGCCGCGGAGCAGCCCGGCGTCGGGGACCAGCGTCAGGGTGTCGGCCGCATGGGTCACCGCGATCCGTTTGACCTGGGCGGAGCTGCCCGGTTCCTCGGGAGTCGACGCCGTGGCGGGGGCGCCGTCCGCGGGGCCCTCCGCCTGCGGTGCGGCTTGCGGGGCGGTCTTCGGCGCCGCCTTCGCGGCCGGGGCCGGGTCCGCGGCGGCCCCGGCCGGGGCGGTCGTCGCCGAGTCCCACATCAGCGGGGTCGGCGAACGGAAGACCGCGCTGCCGTCGGGCGCGGTGACCGCGACCCGGCCGTCCTGGTCGGTCGTCAGCGACAGGCCTCCGCCGACGGAGGTGGTCAGCTTGAGCGAGGCGAGCGCGGGGTTGGCGGCCGCGGCGGCGTCGCGCACGATCAGGACCTCGTGGAAACCGCCCTGGTCGGTGCTGGTGACCTTGAGGTCGACGCCCGGCAGGACGCCGTCGTAGCGCGCGGTGCTGCCGTTCACCACGGGAGCGGGGAGCGGGAACGGGAGGGTGTAGGAGAGCCGTCGCCCGTCCGGGTCGGTGAGGGTGGCCAGTGGCCCGTCGCCCCCGCCGGAGAGGGCCAGCCCGGAGGGGGTGGCCGCGGGGGAGAGGGTGCCGTCGCCGTTCCTGGTCAGCGTGGCGTCGACGTCCCTCCAGTGGCCGTCCTCGCGCACCCGGGCGGGCTGCAGGTGGGTGGTAGCGGTGAAGGTGCCGTCGGCGTTGGCGACGGTCCGCGAGGTCTCGGTGGTGAGGCTGTCGACGGTCACCGGCCGGCCGGTGCGCGCGGCCTCGGCCTTGGCGGCCGCCAGCGGCGAGTCGGCGGCCGGGCCCGTCGTCGTGCTCGCGGATCCGGCGGCCGGATCGTCCGCGAGCGCCGGTCCGGCACTGCCGAGCAGCAGGCCGGTGACGGCCGCCGACAGCGCCAGACGGCGTGTCAGTGTGCGCGCCGGATTTCTCCGGACGCGGAGGTGCTCCCCCATGGATCGCCCTTTCAGGGACCGGAGGCGGACGAACCCGGGCGCCGTTGTGTTCCTCGTCACAGAACGGACCCCCGTGGCCCCCCGCCACGTGTCGGAATTGCGGTCTTTACTCACCCCTGGCGCCGCCTGTGAAGACTCTTTGGGGTCTGTGTGACGGATGGGGACAGAGTGACTGCTGGGGAAGGGTATTGCTCTGACCCTGCCATGGCAATACGGTTCCGGTCGGCCGAACGTGCCGTCAGCTGGTGATTCGTCAGTTCACCGGCTCTCTGATGTGCTTTCAGGGGGAATACGCATGCGCGCAGGACCGCGCGGAATTCGAGGTGCCCGGAAACGGGCCTGGATGGAACGGGCGACCGTCGCGATAGCGACGGCCGCCGTCTTCTCGTTGGCGACCCCGCTCGCCGTCGCCGACGTCGTCGGCGGCTATCAGTACACGGACAAGCTCTGGGGCGCGGACCCGCTCCCCGACCAGGCGAAGGTCCCGGGCAGCCCGGTGAGCGGCCGGGGGGCGGTCGTCCCGGCCCCCGCGATCCCGCCCGGTGCCCGTGAGTTGGTCCCGCACGTGGTGAAGCCCGTGCAGTGGCCGGCGGCCGCGACCGCCACCGTCGACCTGGGGAACACCCCCGAGGTGCGCAGCCTGGCGGCGCCCGCCGGGAAGGCGAAGGCCGGCAGCCTGCCGGTCTCGGTCTCGCCCGCCGCCCCCGTGGCGCTCGGTGCCCGGGCCAAGTCCCTGGCGCCGTCGGTCGCCCCGCTCAGCGCCGTCTCCGCGGTCCGGGTGGACCTCGCCGACCGGGGCCGGGCCAAGCGGGCCGGCGTGGACGGCCTGCTGGTCGGCCTGGACCGGGCCGACGCCCGCGCGGAGAGCGGCAGCGTCGCGGTCTCCCTCGACTACGGCGGCATCGAGCAGGCGTACGGCGGTGGTTGGGCCTCCCGGCTGCAGCTGGTGGCGATGCCCGCGTGCGCGCTCACCACCCCGCAGCTCGCCGCCTGCCGCACCCGCACGCCGATCGAGGCGGTCAACGACCCGGTCGGCCGGAAGCTGAGCGGTACGGTCGTGCTCGCGGCGGCCGGTGGCATCGCCGGGGCGGCGAAGCCGGGCAGCGCCTTCGCCGCCCCGGCGGCGCTGGCGGCCGCCCGGTCCGGCGGGGTCGCGGTGGCCGCCGTGGCGAGCAGCGGCGGGTCCCAGGGCGACTACGGCGCGACGTCGCTGTCCGCCTCGGGTGCCTGGTCCGCGTCCGCCTCGGGCGCGTTCACGTACCGGTACCCGATCACCGCGCCCCCGTCCCTGGGTGGCGCGGCGCCGACCGTCGGACTCGCCTACGACTCGCAGTCGGTGGACGGCGAGACCTCCGCGCGCAACTCGCAGTCGTCCTGGGTCGGTGACGGCTGGTCCTACAGCCCCGGCTTCATCGAGCGCTCGTACAAGACCTGCAAGGACCAGGGGATCGAGGACTCGGGCGACTCCTGCTGGGCCGGCTGGAACGCCACGATCTCGCTCGGCACCCACAACGGCCAGCTGCTCCGGGACTCGGACGGGACGTACCACCTCCAGACCGACGACGGCACCAGGATCGAGCGGCTGACCGGAGCCACCAACGGCCTCTGGCAGGGCGAGTACTTCAAGGTCACCACGACCGACGGCACCGCCTACTACCTCGGCCTCAACCACGCTCCCGGCGGCAGCACGGACGACGCCACCGGCAGCGCCTGGGGCATCCCGGTCTACCACCCCAAGTCGGACGATCCCTGCCACAGTTCGGACAAGGGCGACGACTCGCAGTGCGACAAGCCGGTCGGCTACCGGTTCAACCTGGACTTCGTGGTCGACCCGCACGGCAACGTGCAGCGCTACGACTGGTCGACCGAGTCGAACTACTACAACATGGGCTTCGGCCAGATCCCGGACGAGGACAAGGACGACAAGGGCGGCACCCTCACCCAGTACACCCGGGGCGGCCACCTCACCCAGATCTCCTACGGCTACCAGCTGGCGGACGCCCGGGCGGGCCGCGAGCCGGCCGCCAAGGTGGTCTTCCGCACGGCGCAGCGCTGCACCACCTCGGACAGCGTCTGCAAGGACGGCAACCTCTCCTCGGACACCGCCGCCAACTGGCCGGACACCCCGTACGACCTGAACTGCCCCTCCGACTGGAAGACCAAGATCGGGGAGGAGGGCGACACCGACGGCGTCTGCCTGCAGAGCGGTCCCACCTTCTGGCAGACGTACCGGCTGAAGGGCATCGACACCAAGGTCCGGACCTCCTCGGGCTGGCAGGACGTCGACAGCTACGAGCTGAAGCAGGTCTTCTCGGACGCCGGCGGCACCTACGACCCGGTCACCGGCAAGACCCAGGACCCGAAGTCCAGCGGCTCGCTGCAGTCGGTGATGTGGCTCTCGGAGATCGTCCACACGGGCAAGGACACCTCCGCCGGGGGTGACGCCCCGATCTCCCTCGACCCGGTCACGTTCGTCGGCATCGAGACGGACAACCGGGTCGACGGCCTCACCCCGGCCGCCCCGCCGCTGTTCCACCCGCGGATCTCCAGCGTGCAGACCGAGACCGGCGAGTCCGTCGCGGTCACCTACCGGGCGCCGGAGTGCTCGCGCGAGAAGAACACCATGCCGGCCTCGGCCGACTCCAACACCATGGCCTGCTACCCGGTGTTCTGGAACACCCCGGGCGGTGTGGAGCCGATCGAGGACTGGTTCCACAAGACCCTGGTCTCCAAGGTCACCTCCAGCGACCGGACCAAGGCCGGCTCGCCCGCCAAGGTGACCGACTACAGCTACTCGGGCGGTGCCGCCTGGCACCGCGACGACTCCGAGCTGACCGACGACAAGCACCGGACGTGGAACGAGTTCCGCGGCTACCGGACCGTCACCACCACCACGGGCGCCGCCCCGGACCCGACCACCCAGAGCACCGTCTCCTACCTCCAGGGCATGGACGGCGACTACCGCAAGGACGGCACCCGGCGCAGCGCGAAGGTGACGAACTCGCTCGGCGAGGAGATCACCGACAGCGCCTGGCTGGCCGGCACCCCGTTCGAGAGCCAGGGCTTCACCAAGGCCGGCGGCACCGTCGTCACCAAGACGCTGACCGACGTGCCGGACTCGGTGGTCGTGGCGACCGCCGGGCGCACCGCGTGGACCTCGGAGGACCCGAAGCCGGACAAGCTCTCGACGCTGCCCGACCTGACGTCGCGCCGGGTGCGCTCCAGCGGCAGCCGTTCGCTCGGCCTGCTCAGTGACGACCGCACCTGGCGGACCTCCCGGAGCGGCACCACCTTCGACGACCTCGGCCGGATCTGGAAGGCCGACGAGCAGGGCGACCTGTCCGTGCCCTCCCAGCGGACCTGTACGGTCACGACCTACGCCGACGCGCCGTCGGCCAACCCGATGATGCTGGTCTACCCGAAGGAGACGCTCAGCCTCGCCGGCTCGTGCGACACGAAGCCGGGGCAGGGCACCACGCTCAGCCACAAGCGGGTCTACTACGACGGCGACGGGACGGTCACGAACCCCGGCACGCTGGGCCGGCTCGGCCAGCGCTCCGGTTCGCTCGGCCTGGTGACCGCCACCGAGTCGGTCACCGGCTACGACAAGGCCGGCAACCCGCAGTTCCAGGTGCTCGGCGCGATGGCGTACGACCGCTACGGGCGCGTCAGCGACAGCACCGACGCGGCCGGCCGGACCACCACGACCACGTACACGCCGGCCACCGGGCTCCTGCCGACCGCGGTGTCGACCGAGAACCCGCTGAAGTGGAAGGCGACCAGCACCGTCTCGCCGGGCCGCGGCTCGATCACCCACGCGGCCGACGTCAACGGCCGGGTCACCGACTCCGCCTACGACGCCCTCGGGCGCCGGGTGAAGGTGTGGATGCCGGGCCGGAACAAGGCGACCCAGTCGCCCGACCGGACCTTCGCGTACGAGGTCCACGGCGCCGGGGACAGCCCGGACCCGTCCACCGTCACGTCCAGGACGCTGCGCGAGGACGGCACCTACAGCACCGAGGTCACCTTCTACGACGGGACGCTGCAGGCGCGGCAGACCCAGACGACCACCGCGGACAACTCGGTGGGCCGGCTGGTCTCCTCGACCTTCTACGACTCCCACGGGTGGACCGTCTCCGCCATCGCGAGCTACTACGACGCGGCCAACGCGCCGGGCACCTCGATGTGGGCGGAGACCAACAAGACCGGCCCGGCGGTGACCCGGACGTCGTACGACGGCCAGGGCCGGCCGGTCACGGTCCAGCAGGTGTCCTTCGCGAGCACGCTCTGGCAGACCGCCACGACCTACCGGGGCGTGGACCGGGTGGACGTCACGCCGCCGCCCGGCGGCAAGGCGACCACGGCGTACACCGACGCGCTCGGCCGGCGGAGCTCGACCGTGGTGCGCGACACCACGCCGGACCGCAAGCTCACCGGCGGCAGCGTGATCGCCTCCGGGACCTCGGTGGTCTCCCGCAGCGTCCGCCTGGCCATGCAGGCCGACGGCAACCTGGTGCTGACCGCGCTGGTCGACGGGAAGTCCCTGTGGTCCTCCGGGACCGCCGGCCACCCCGGCGCGTACGCGAGCGTCCTCGCCGACGGCAGTCTCGTCGTGCTGGACACCACCGGGAAGACCACGCTCTGGACCAGCGCGAGCGGCGGGCACACCGGCGGCTACCTCAAGGTGCAGGGCGACGGCCGGGCCGTCATGTACGACGGCGCCAACACCCAGCTCTGGTCGGCCGGTACGGCGGGCACCGCGGCCGCGGACATCACCACCACCTTCGGCTACACCCCCCGCGGCCAGGTCGAGACGGTCAAGGACACGGTGGGCAACACCTGGTCCTACACCTACGACGTGCAGGGCCGGGTGGTGGCCCAGACCGACCCCGACAGCGGCAGCTCCAGCAGCACCTACGACCCGCTCGGCCGGGTGCTGACCGTCAAGGACGGCCGCGGCCAGGTGCTGTCGTACAGCTACGACGAACTCGGCCGCAAGACGGCGGAGTACACCGGTGACACGCCGGGCGACCCGGCGAAGGCGCTCGCCGAGTGGACGTACGACTCGCTCGGCAAGGGCATGCCGGTCTCGTCCACCCGCTACGTGGGCGGCAAGAGCGGCAGCGCCTACGTCAAGAAGGTCAACGGCTACAACGCGGTCGGCCAGCCGACCGGCACCACCACGGTGATCCCCGCGGTCGAGGGCAACCTCGCCGGGAGCTACAGCACGACGGCCTCCTACACCGAGACGGTCAGCCTGCTGGCGTCGACCACCTTCGGCACCGAGGCGGGCCTTCCCGCGGAGACGGTCGGCTACGGCTACAACCTCCAGGGCAAGCTGGTCGCGATGGGCACGCCCAGCCGGCCGTACATCGCCACCGTCGCCTACAGCCCGCAGGGCCAGGTCCTGCAGACCACCCTCGGGACACCGAGCAAGCAGCTGCGGACCGCGCAGACCTGGGACCAGGCCACCGGCCGGCTGGCCACCAACCGGGTCACGCTGCAGAGCAACACGGCCAACCCGATCTCGGCGACCACCTACGGGTACAACGCGGCGGGCAGCGTCACCGCGGTCTCCGACGTCCAGTCCAGCGGCGGCACCGACCGGGTCACCGACACGCAGTGCTTCGGCTACGACGCGCAGAACCGGCTGACCACCGCCTGGACGGACACCAAGGGCCTGGGCGCGGTCACGGCCGGGCAGCTCACCAAGTGCGCCACGGCGGCACCGTCGCCGGGCACCATCGGCGGGCCGTCCCCGTACTGGCTGGACTGGCAGTTCAACCAGCTCGGTGACCGGACCCAGCAGGTCGCCCACGATGTGAAGGGGGCGGCCACCAAGGACGTCACCCAGACCATCACCTACCCGGGCGCCGGCGTCGCTCCCGCGAAGAAGCCCAACGCGGCCAGTGCCGTCACCACCACCGGGCCGTCCGGCAGCACCACCGTCGTGCCCGACTACGACAGCGCCGGCAACACCAAGACCCGGACCGGGCCCGGCACCAGCCAGGCCTTCGAGTACAACGAGGAGGGCCGCACCAAGGCGGTCACCACCAACGGCACGGAGGCGGGCTACCTCTACGACGCCGACGGCAGCCTGCTGATCCAGCGCAACCCGGGGACCAACCTCCTCTACCTGTTCGGGGGCGCGGAGCAGCTCAGGCTCGACACCGTCAAGAAGACCGTCACCGGCCTGCGGTACTACCACAGCCCGGACGGCACGGTGATCGTCCGCTCCTCGGCCGGCACCGTCAGCTACCAGCCGACCACCCCGCACGGCACCGCCCAGCTCCAGGTCGACGGCGCGAGCCTGGCCGTCGTCCGGCGGGCGTACGACCCGTACGGGAACGCGCGCGGCGCCGCGCCCGCGGCCTGGGCCGACAACCGGGGCTACCTCGGCAAGCCCACGGACGCCACCAGCGGGCTGGACCTGCTCGGGGTGCGCGTCTACGACCCGATGATCGGACGGTTCCTCACCGTCGACCCGGTCTTCGAGTCGGGCGATCCCAACCAGATGGGCGGCTACGGGTACGCGGCCGGCAACCCCACCTCCGGCAGCGACCCCAACGGCCTCTGGTGGAGCTGGGGCGACGTCGGGAGCTTCTTCACCGGCGTCGGCGACTCGATCGTCGGCGACCCGTATCAGTGGAGCGTCAACACCCTCTCCGACTGCTGGAACTCCTTCGCCGACATCGCCAACGGCGACAACCAGGTGTTCGACGACATGTTCGGGTACTCCAACGAGTCCCCGTTCAGGCTCGGCCACACCGGGTACGTGGACGACACGCCGCTGGCGGACCTGTTCGAGGTGGACACCAGCTCCACCTCGTACTTCGCGGGCCAGGTCACCGGTGTGGTCGGCTCGTTCGCGATCGACGGCTACGGCGCGGTCAAGGCGATCAGCGGCGGCGTCAAGGCCGTCAAGGCGATCAAGACGGCGGTGTCGGAGGGAGAGGACGTCGTCAGCGCGGTCAAGAAGCTGCTCTCCGGCGACCTGCCCACCACCACCAAGGCGGACCCGGCTCCGACCACGCCGAAGACGGAGAAGCCGAGCAGCCCGAAGTCCGGCACCGGCAAGGGCGGCGACGACCCGGGCGCTCCGGCTTCCGAGACGCCGGCCGCCGGCAAGGACGCCGGGCGCCCCAGCGGCGGCGGCTCGCCCGACAGCGGTGGCGGCGGCACCGGTACCAAGGGGCCGAAGCCCGGCAAGGCGGAGGACACCCTGGCGGGGGCGAACCCCGGCGGCTACACCGACAACTGCGGCGCCTGCGCCCAGGCCGGCGACAGCCGTCTCGCGGGCACCCACGACGGTGCCACGGCCTGGGACAGCGGCATCCTCGCCCCGGAGGAACTGGAGTACAAGTACGACTCCCTGTTCCACATGACCGAGGGGGTCGACGACATCAGCCACCAGCTGACCGTGCTCGGCTACGGCACCCGGGGCATCGTGTTCGGCTGGACCGACGGCGTCGACGTCGGCCACTACTTCAACGTGGTGAACGACGCCGGTGTGATCAAGTTCCTCGACTACCAGAGCGAGACGCACGCCGTGACCTCGCAGTGGGAGAATCTCGAAATGATGATCACATGGTGGTGAGCCAGGAGAGGAAGCGGATGGTGAGCATGGACCAGGAGTCGGCCCGGCTGGCGGCGGACGCGTACTGCCGCGAGCGGGTCCGCGGCTGGGACGAGCGCGCGTACCGGCTGCGGATCGACGAGACGGTCGCGGTCGAGGGCGCCTACGCTTTCGGCTACCTGCCGACGGTCCCCGACGCGCGCGGGCGACTGCGGGTCGGCGGGAACCTCCCGGTGATCGTGGACCGGGAGACCGGCGCGTGCCGCTTCGTCGCCGGCGTCACGGAGTACTTCGCACTCCGGGACGCGGCGAAGCCGCAGGCCTGACCCCCCCGAGGCCGGTGCCCGGGTGCGCTACGGCGCACCCGGGCACCGGCCTTTCACGACGGCCCGTGCGGATCACCCGCCGGAGGCGGCGGAGGTGACGGGGAGGCCGGTGACCTGGCCCTGGCTGGAATCTGTCGCGCAATATGACCTGTGACATTGTTCTGTCGCCCATTCGATGGCAGGATCCGTGTCGATTTCCTTCGTTCAGCCTGACCTCACGTCAGGCTGCCCCCACTCGCAGAAGGACTCGGCGTGCAACTGCGCACACGGCTCTCCACCCTCGCGGCCGGCGTCATCGCCTGCTGCGCCACGGCCACCGCCGTGCTCCCGGCCCAGGCGTTCGCGGCACCCGCCGCCGACGGACCGATCCGGATCGCGACGGCCGGCCCGGCCCCGACGGCCACCCCGGCCGCCGCGGCCGCCTCGAAGCCGGCCGGCCCCTCGGGCCCCGGCGTGACGACGGCCCGGTCCGAGGACCTCGCCGCCCCCGCTGTCCCGATATCCCCGGCACTGCTCAGCGAGACCCTCATGGGCGAGCCGGCCCCGGCCCGCCCCGATTCCGTGGCGGCGCGCTCCCGTTCGGCCGCGCTCGCGGGCGCCGCCGAGCAGAGCTGCACCCCGGCCGACTTCGCCGCCCGCTCCGGCGCCGACCTGGTCGCGTTCCTCAAGGGCTCGACCACGGACTGCGTCTCCTCGCTGTTCGGCAACGGCAGCGCCGACCCGGGCATCTTCAAGCAGGCCCGGATGCTGCCCGTCGCCGCCGCGTTCAAGGACCTGGCGGCCGGCTACACCGGCGACAACTCGACCGGCATCCTGCAACTGGTGCTCTTCCTGCGGGTGGGCTACTACATCCAGTCGTACTACCCCGACGCGACCGGCCCGTACGACACCACGCTCACCAGCGGCGTCAAGGCCGGCCTGGACGCCTTCTTCGCCGGCGCCCGCTGGCACGACGTCACCGAGAACAACGGCGAGGTGCTCAGGGAGGTGCTGACGCTCACCGACAGCGCCAACATCCAGGGCGCCTACCTGAGCGTCTACCAGCGGGTGCTGGACGACTTCGACAACTCCTACAACGCCCTGCCGAAGATGGTCGGCGCGGTCAACTCCGTGCTGCGGTTCCCGCTCTGGCGGGGCAACACGAACCCGGCCTTCGTCAGCGCGCTGGGCGCCGACCCGCGCCTCGTCACCTCCCTCGCGAACTTCGCGATCAACCACAAGGACCTGCTCAGCGGCCCCAACGCCGTCCTCGACACCAACGCGGGCAACGACCTGGCGCGGATGGCCGGGACGAGCGCCACCGTCGAGGCGGTGGCCAAGCCGCTGGTCAAGCGGGTGCTGGACGCCGCGCCGCTCCTCACCGCCGACGCGCCGCTGTACGTCCACACGGCCTTCCAGGCCACCGTCTACGACAACGGCCAGTGCTCCTACTACGGCATCTGCGACCTGCCCGCCAAGCTCACCGCGGTGGTCCTGCCGCACCAACTGGTCTGCGACAACCGCACCATCCAGACCCAGGCGCTGTCGGCCGCCGAGCTGGCCACCGTCTGCGCCAGCCTGCGCAACGAGGACGCGTTCTTCCACAACGTGGTCAAGGACAACGGCCCGATCCCGAACCAGTACGACAAGACCGTCACCCTCGGGGTCTTCGCCAACAAGGCCGACTACACCACCTACTCGTGGGCGATCTTCGGCAACTCGACCGACAACGGCGGCCAGACGGTCATGGACCCGACCGACCCGAACAACCGGGCCGCGAACGTCATGTACCAGAAGGCGTGGAACAACGGCGACCCCGCCCGGGTGTGGAACCTCAACCACGAGTACACCCACTACCTCGACGGCATCTACGACATGAAGGGCAGCTTCGCCACCCAGACGTCCGTCCCGGACATCTGGTGGGTCGAGGGCCTCGCCGAGTACATGTCCTACAGCTACCGCGCCACCACCGACACCGACGCGATGGCCCAGGCCGCCGCGCACACCTACAAGCTCAGCACGGTCTTCCAGAACACCTACGGCAACTCGGACTCGACCCGCGTCTACGCCTGGGGCTACCTGGCGGTCCGGTACATGCTGGAGAAGCACCCCGCCGACGTCCAGGCCATGCTGGCCCGCTTCCGGGTCGGCGACTACACCGGCGGCTACGCGGTCTACAACGGCCTCGGCACCTCCTACGACGCCGACTTCGACGCCTGGCTCACCGCCTGCGCCGCCGGGGCCTGCTACGCGGCGGGCCCGACCGCGCTGTTCGACACGTCGGTGAACGGCGCGACCGTCAGCGCGACCGAGCGGTCCGTCCAGACCGGCCCGGGCCGGATCACCGCCTGGCACTGGACCTTCGGCGACGGCACCTCCTCGGACGAGCGCAACCCGAGCCACACCTACGCGGCCGCCGGCACCTACACGGTCGCCCTGACCGCGACCGACACCACCGGCAAAACCGCCACCACCCCGGCCTCGGTCACCGTGACCGCCGCCCCGGTCACCCTGCCGACCTGCACCGAGCAGCGCGCCGACGCGATGGGCCGGAACTGCTCGCGCACCGGCCGCGCCGCGACCGCCGGCAGCACCGACTACCTGTACGTCTACCTGCCGGCCGGCACCTCCACGCTCAAGGTCACCACCTCCGGCGGCACCGGCACCGCGCACCTGTACTACAACCCGGGCACCTGGGCCTCGCCCAGCGCCTTCACCGCCTCCTCCACCGGCACCGGGACCACCCAGTCCCTCACCGTCACCAACCCGACCGCCGGCTACCGCTACCTCAGCCTGTACGCCGTCACCGACTTCAGTGGCGTCACCGTCAGCACCCAGTTCTGAGCGCTCCCGCCGTCCTGACGGACCTCGGACGGCGGGGCGGGGGCGGTCCGTGCCACACGGACCGCCCCCGCCGTCACGGCCGGTCCGTCACACGTAGATCTCGTTGGTGCAGTAGGTCTTCCAGGTCGGGGGAGCCCAGCTGAGGTACTTGGTGCCGCAGAGGTGGAAGCTGTGGACCTCCTCGAACTTCTTCGCGGTGGACTTGCCCCGGTCGACGGCCAGTTCCGGCTGCACGTGTCCGAACGAGTCGGTCACGACCACGGTGGCCTTGAAGTAGGTGCCGGGGTCGGCGGCGTACAGCCACACCCAGCCGGACGAGCAGTTGTCGACCTGGACCTGGATGTTCTCGTTCGAGTAGTACTTGGTGCAGCCGGCCGCGGCCGCGGTACTCGCCGAGGCCGGGGCGGCCGACAGGCCGGTCAGCGCGGCGACGGTGAGGCCCAGGGCGCCGGCCGTCCTGGCGAGCCCGTTCGACAGTTTCCTCATGGTGATGACTCCTCGGGTGTGCTTCGAGAGGGATGTGTGCGGAACACCTCCACTGTCCCGGTGCAGTCACCCGGGCGGCATCCGTCAGATGACTGCAGGGCGCGCACGTGCCTGACTGACGGCACCGAGGCCGGACAGCCGTGCACGGTCCTCGCCCGACACCGGCCGTGGCGCGTCGAAGAGTCGCCGCGAGTCCCTCCGGACCGCCTCCACGCAAGCCCGCCGCACCTGCTCGGCCGCGGCCGTCGGCGTGGGAATGCGGGACGGCGCGGGCGTGGCGCCGCCGGGCCGGTCCCGGTCGCGTGCCCGGTCCGGCCTGCGGGCGGCGCTCCCGTTATCCCCTGACGGACCGCGGTTCGGACGTGCCGCACCGCCGACCGGCCGGCCGGCGGTGCGGCGCGTGGTGAACCTACGGGTGGGGGCTGGAGAGCCAGGGCGGCCGCCAGGTGGTGCGGCCGAGGCCCGGGGCGGGTCCCCACGTCCCGCGCGCGTACGGTACGGGCGCCGGCGGGTGGTCGACCAGGGGCTGGATCACCCGCCAGGTCTCCTCCACGACGTCCTGCCGGGTGAACAGCGAACGGTCGCCGGTCAGCGCGTCGTTGAGGAGCCGCTCGTAGGGCTCGGGCGGCCTGCCGAGTTCGGCGGCGAAGGACAGGCTGAGGTGGACGCTCCGGGCCGAGCGGCCGGATGCCTCCTTCGAGAGCATGCCCAGCCGCAGCGCCGGGTCCGGGTCGATCCGCAGGACGAGTTCGTTGGCGTCGGGGTGCGCGGGCTGGTCCAGGAAGGCGAGCCGTGGCGGGCGCTTGAAGACCACCCGTACCTCGGTGGCCCTGGCGGCCAGGGCCTTGCCGGCCCTGATGGAGAAGGGCACTCCGCTCCACCGCCAGTTGTCGACCTCCAGGCCGAGTTCGACGTAGGTCTCGGTCACCGAGCCGGACTTGACGCCGGGTACGTCGAGGTAGCCCTCGTACTGGCCGCGCAGGCAGTGCGCCGGATCGACGTCCGCCGTCGCGCGGAAGACATCGACCCTCCGGTCCCACAGCGCGTCCGGGCCGGGGCCGACCGGCGCCTCCATCGCGACCAGGGCGAGCACCTGGAGGAGGTGGTTCTGGACCACGTCGCGCAGCGCGCCGACCGGGTCGTAGAACGCTCCCCGGTCCTCCACACCGAAGTCCTCGGCCATGGTGATCTGCACGGCCGCCACGTGGTCGCGGTTCCAGACCGGTTCGAGCAGCGAGTTGGCGAACCGCAGGAACTGGATGTCCAGCACGGGCTGCTTGCCGAGGAAGTGGTCGATGCGCAGGATGCGGTCCTCGGGCAGCACCCGGTGCAGCCGTGCGTTGAGGGCCCTGGCGGAGGCCAGGTCATGGCCGAAGGGCTTCTCCAGCATCACCGTGGCGTGCGCGGTGAGGCCCGCCGCGGCCAGCGCCTCCACGACCGGGCCGAACAGCGAGGGCGGGATCTCCAGGTAGCAGAGCGGCCTGGCGGCGCCCTCCAGCAGCGCGCTCAGCGCCTGGTAGGTGGCCGGGTCGGTGAAGTCGCCCCGCAGGTAGGAGAGCCGTCGGGCCAGCCGTTCGAGCGGCCCGGACGCCACCTCCTCACCGGCTGTCCGCAGGGCCTCGCGCAGGGAGGCGACCAGGTGGTCGTGCGACCAGTCCTCCAGGGCCACGCCGATGATCGGGCAGTCCAGGAGGCCGGCCGCCTCCAGGCGGTAGAGCGATCGGAAGGTCATCTTGTGCGCGAGGTCGCCGGTGATGCCGAAGATCACCAGCGCGTCGGCGGTCACCGCCGGGCTCCCGGTCGCACGGATCCACGCCCGCCCGGCCGGCCGGGGTGGGCCGCCCGGGCGCCGGTCGCTCCACCCGGCCCGGCCCCTGACCACGCGGAACCGTCGGACGGCCCCCGCCGCTGCGGCACTCGCACCGGGGCCGTTTCCGTGAGAACACCGCCGGGACCCCTCAGGTGCGCCCGGCCCGGCCCCGACTGACGATCACTCATGGAGGGACGATATAACCCCACGTGTCGACTCGCTCGCACTGCGGAGCGGCGTCGCGCCTCGGGTCGCCGGTCACCGGTCCCGGTGCCCACCGGACGGCCCCCGGCTGCCGCGAGCCGCCCGGGCGGTGCCCACGAGGATCATGACGGGTGCCGGTGGGGCCACAGCTGGAGCAGCCAGTGCTCGGCCCGGTGGGGGAGGAGGGACGGGGTGGGGTGGAGGGCGCCGCGGTGGGCGGCGAGCGTGTAGTGGCCGGGTGGGAGCGGCAGCGCGGCGGCTGCCGGGAGGTGGGAGACACCGGAGGTGAGGGCGAGGCGGCCGCCTTCGAGGTCGACGGTGAGCCGGATGTGCTGGGGCCAGTGGCCGGGCGGGGCCGGGGGCCGGGCCGTCCAGTACTGGAGGGTGACGTGGGGGTAGTGGTCGGACAGGGCGCTGTTGAAGGTGACGGTGCCGCCCGCGGTGGTCGCGAGCCGGCCGGGGCCCGGGGTGGGCGGCCGGTCGTCGGCGTCGCCGCTGGGCGGGGCGGCGGTGTCGACGAGGTGGAAGAGGTGGTTCTCCGCGCGCACCTCGATGGCGAGTTCGGCGGCGAGTTCGGCGGCGAGTTCGGCGGCGGGTTCGCCGACGGGTGCGGCCGGGGGCCGGTCGGCGCGGGGGTCCACGAGCGGCTCAGGGGTCGATCTGGACGTGGAACGGGTCATTGGTGAAGTCGCTGCCGAGGATGCGCCGGTTCTGGTAGAAGCCGCTGAGCCGGCCGCCGGAGCCGCGGTTGTCCCAGTCGTGGATGGGCTCGACGCTGTAGTTCTTGAGGTTGTCGTCGGCGCCTTCGAGGGTCGACGCGAAGGGGTACTCGTCACAGTCCAGGCCTTCGTGGGCGTAGTCGGGGAAGTACTTCAGGCAGGCGGCGACGGCGACGACGCGGTGCGCGTCGATGGCGCTCTGGTCGGCGACGCGGTGCAGCGGGGCCGCGCCGGGGGCGCCGGGGATCTGCTTGTTCGGCGCGTCGGGGACGGTCTGGTCGGGGTGGTACTGGGCGGTGACGATGTGGTCGGCGGACTCGGGGTGGTCGGCGCGGTGGAGGTGCAGGGTCTCGGTGACCCAGGGGAAGACGCAGCCCTCACCGGAGGCGGTGCTGACGAGGTAGGAGGCGGAGTCGCAGCGGATGCCGCTGTTGGGGCCGTCGTAGGGGTTGGCCGCGCCCTCGCCGATGACGGAGACGTGCGCGGCGAGGTCGGCGTAGCTGATGAGGGCGCTGCCGATGCCGCCGGCGGAGTCCTGGCGGAAGGAGTAGTAGCGGCTGGTGATCGAGCCCTCGGCGGCCCACAGCCCGATCGGCTGGACGTAGGGGCCGCCGAAGCCGCTGTCGACGACGCAGGGGCCGAACCCGGGCCGGGCGGTGCAGGTGACGTCGACGCTGAGCGGTACCTCGGCGATGTCGCCTTCGAGCCGCCAGTTGTCGAGGACCTGGACGACGTCGACCTCGCGGCGGACGTTGTGGCCGTACTGGACGTCGGTCATCTCGGCGTCCGCGCTGCCGGTGACGGAGCAGAAGATCCACCAGCAGGTGACGTGGGTGGGGTGGAGGTGGAAGGCCTGGCAGGTGACGAACCGCGACTTGCCGTACCCCTGGTCGTGGAAGGCGGCGTCCTGCTCGCGGCACTCGTAGGCGGGCAGGTCGTCCTGTCCGGAGCGCTTGGCGGTGCGGGGGGCGTGGTTCTCGTGGGGACCGGGCTCCATGGCGCGGATGCGCCCGAGGAGCTGGTCGAGGGGCTGTTCGTGGCCGGGTTCGGTCAGGGGGACGTGGGCGGGGGCCAGCAGGACGTAGTCCCGGCGTGCGGCGGCGTCGCCGGCGCCCGCCGCGCGGGCGGGGGTGACGGCGACGGCGGTGGCCAGCGTCAGCAGCGCCGTGACGAGGGCGGTCACGGCGCCGCGTCGGCGGGGCCGGCGGTGGGTGGGGCGGTCCGAGCGCATCGTTGCCTCGATTCCTGTTCGGGGAGTCCGGGGCTCAGGAGCGGGGGTCGATGCGCCACCCGCGGGGGTCGCCGATCACCTCGGTGGAGGTGTCGGTGATGACCTGCCGGGTGTAGGAGTCGCGGAAGAGCCGGTGCTTCACGTCGAACGCGGCGAGGTCGTTCGCGCACGTGCCGCTGGGGTAGCAGTGGTCGACGCGGATCTTCAGGACGACGGTGCGGTAGTCGGGCGTCTGGTCCTGGTTCTGGAACCAGGCGCGGATCCTCCAGCCGGCCAGACCGTAGCCGCGGTTCGGTGCGGCCTGGGCGACGTCGAACGTCCACTCGTTGGCGGGCGTGAAGGCGCACGCGTTGATCGAGGCGTCCACCTCCGCGGCGCGCTCCCAGTCGCCGTAGCGGTTGAGCGCTTGCAGGTGGTAGGTGGGGGAGGGGGCGCACGCGGTGGCGGCCTGGTCGGCCCGCGCGGTGGTGCTGGGCGTGAAGGCGGTCGCGGCGGCGATCGTCAGGGCGGCGGCCGCGAGGCGGAGCGCCGTGCGGGGGGTCGTGCTGTTCATCCGGGACGTGCCCTTCATCCGGCTTCTCCTCGCTTGACTGTTCGTGGACTACCCATTGAACGTGACATCCAGTCATCGCGCGGACACATGCTGTCATCCGAGTGGATCGCCTTCGCCCGCGTGCGCCCTGGTTCGCGCCGTCCCCGGCCGGGCCGGGCCCGGGTCCCGCCGAGGGGGCGGGGCGGGGACCGGCCGGTCCGCTCGGCGCCGGAGTGCGGGGGCGAGGCGGCCGGACGTGCCCGCGCCGGCCGGCCGCAGTAGCGTGGGCGGTCGGCTTCCGAACAAGGCAACGAGGAGGTAGCAGTGTCAGCCGTGAATCGTGACCTCTCCACACTCGGCGGCTCGCTCGAACGGGTGGCCCGGCCCCCGGACGGGACGGTCGCGGACCGGGCCCGCGAGGTCATCTCCGCCTACGCCCGCGACCTGGAGGACGAGCAGCTGCTCCTGGCCGTGCTCGGTCTGGAGGAACCGGCCGAGCGGACGGCCCCCTGAGGCACGGCCCTCGGCAGGGGCAGCTCGCCCACCGGCCCCTCGCATCGCGCCGGAGGGCTCGGCTGTCGGTCGCCCCCGGTGGTCGGTGGCGCTACGTAGTCGGGGGCGATGCGGCGGTCGGCACGCACAGTGGTGTCCGAACTGTTACGTCCGGAGTGTGACGCGCGGGACGGCGACAGCGCTGAGGGGCATGAGACGACCGTGACCGGTCCGGTCGGACCGGTCGGCGTCCCCTCTGCGACCACCTCTGACAGCGAATGGTGACCAATCTCCGCGTCGCCCACCGGCAAGGCCTCCTCCAGCCCCACCGCGACGGTCACCCCCTCGACGGGTTCGACCATCGGCGTGACCGCGGGCGAGTCGGCCTCGCCCTCGCTCTCGGCTTCGCCCTCGGAGTCGGTGGCGGCGAGTGGTTCGGACCGCCTGGCCTCGACCGGCGCGAACGTCGGCCTGACCCTGCTCGCCGCCGTCGTGCTGGTCGGGGCGGGCTCCGTCCTGGTCATGCGCCGCCGCAAGGCTGGCCGGCACTGACCTGACCGTCGTCCGACACGGTGCGGGCGGGGCGGGCCACCGGCCGGTCCCGCCCGCACCGTCCCGAGCCGGTCGGGCGGCGGACGCGCCCCGCTCCGGCGCCCCCGACCGGGCCCTGGCGGCCGTGCTACGGCAGGCGGGTGAGGGACGGATGACGGGCGCCCCCGGCGGCCGGAGCCCACGACGGCAGGCCGGAGGGCGGTGGCGGGAGGGCGGTGGCGGGAGGTGCCGCTGCTCCCGCCACCGCCCTCCGCCGTGGCGGCCCGCTGCTCCGGGCCGACGTGTCCCGGGCGGGTGGTGCGTCAGGAGGTGACGGAGACCTGGTCGACCGTCCAGAACGCGCTGTTGGTGCCGGTGTAGCGGAACTGGAGCTGTGCCGTGGTCGCGCCGGCCGGGACGGTGACCTGGAGCTTCTCGAAGGTGTTGAGGTCACTGCGGTAGGACTTCACCAACTGCGGGGCGCCGGTGCCGAAGACGACGTACAGGTCGCCGGTCTGCGGGCCGTCGACCTTGTAGTCGGTGGCGAAGGAGACGGTGGCCTGGGTGCCGCTGACCGGGAACGCCGGGCTGATCAGCGTGGAGTCGAACTGCCCGGTGCCGTGCGACTTGTCGTCCCACTCGTCGGAGTCGGCGACCGCGAAGACGTTGCGGGCCCGGACGTTGGTCTCCCGGGACTGGCCGAGCTGGGCCGCCGTCCAGAACTCGTCCGTGGCGAAGGCCCAGCCCCGCCACTCGGTGACGCCGCCGCTGGGCATCCGGGAGTTGTCGATGGTCCAGCCGGACGGCGGGGTGCGGGTCCAGCCCTTGGTGGTGGCGGGGATGCCGGTCTCGTCCACCCGGGTCTGCAGGCCGGGGCGCAGGGCGTCGAAGGCGTCGGGGACGATCTCGTCGATCGGCTTGCCGTCCAGCTGCCAGGCCGGCTGGAGGGCGACACCCTCGTGCTTGAGGACGGTGGGCGCGATGTCGACCGGTTTGACGTCGAAGCGGGTCGAACCGGCGGCGTAGCCGGTTCCGTTGACGATCTGGAAGGTCTGGCGCTCGACGGCGCTGTTCCCGCCGTGGCCGCCGGCGTCGGTGTGGCCGTGGTCGGTGGTGACGATGATCAGCCAGTCCTCGGAGGCGTAGGTCGCGCGGCTGCGCACCGCCTGGACGACCTGCCCGACCAGCGCGTCGACCGAGTGGATCGCGGCGGCGTACTGGGAGCTGGTGCCGCCGTAGCTGTGGCCCGCCTCGTCGACCTCGTCGAAGTGGAGGAAGGTGGTGTCCGGGTTCCCGTTGGTGAGGTAGTCGGCGGCGTCCGAGGCGGTCTTGACGTCGTTCTCGCTCTCGTCGATCCGCAGGTCCGCCGTGCCGTGGAAGACGTTGTCGGCGATCGGGTTCCAGGAGGCGGCGACCAGGGTGGAGGCGCTGGGCGAGGCCGTCTCCAGCCGGGTGGCGAAGTCCGGGTAGAGGTCGAAGCGGGAGCCGGCGAAGGTGTTGTCCTTGACGCTGTGCCTGTCCGGCCAGACGCCGGTGGCGATGGTGGACCAGCCCGGCCCGGAGAGGGTCGGCGCCAACGGGTTGGCGTAGAGGTTGCCGGTCGCGGTGAGGCCCGAGGCCATCAACGCCTTGATGGTGGGCGCGTCGGCGGTCAGCAGCTTGTCGTACCGGGTGCCGTCGACGCCGATCACCAGGGTCTTGGCCGTCCTGGTGCCGTTCGGCAGGCCCTTGTACGGGCCGGTGGCGGCCGAGGCCTGGACGCCGGTGAGCGGTAGCAGTGCCGCGGTGAGCGTGACCGTGGCGAGGGCGGCCCGGACGGAACGGGACATGTGCACAGGAACTCCCGTGGGGAGATGGGGGGAGGTGCGGGACGGGACGGCCGGGGGGAACACGTGCTCGGGGTGGCCGCCCGCCGAAGAGTGTGGAGCCGCACGGCGATGCCCCGGCCTCACACAACGCACGGCTGCGTGAACAACTCCCGAACGTGGGTTCAGACCGGTTATCTTTTCGTGATCATCCGTGCGCGGCCGACGAGGCGCGCGCCGGAGCGCCGGCCCGGCGCCGGACGTGCCGCCCGCACCCCGTACCGCTCCGGCACGACGCGGTAACAAGATGTTAACCGGACCGGCGCACTTTCCTCCCAGATGCGGGCTTTACCTTCTTCATGGCCGTGCTTTACTAGCGCTTGACGATGCATCAGGTCATCGGGGGATCACCGAAGGTCACCGGCCGGGCGGCTCCGCCGCGCCCGACGGCCGGTCCGGGCCCGGGGCCTGGGCCGAACGTCCCCTGCCCGATCCCGATCGCCCGCCCGCCGTCCGTGGCGGGAGGCAGAAGGAGGCATGCCCTCATGGAACCGTTGATCGACCGTGCCCGCGCCTTCCCCGAGCGCGCCGGCCGGGCCGGCCGCGAACTCGACGGCCTCGCCACCGGTCAGTCGCCGCAGGCGCTCTTCATCACCTGCTCGGACTCCCGGGTGGTGCCGGCCCTGATCACCGGGGCCGCGCCCGGCGACCTCTTCGAACTCCGCACCGCGGGCAACATCGTCCCGCCCTACCGTGCGGACTCCGCCTCCGGTGAGACCGCCACCATCGAATACGCCGTGGACGTCCTCGGCGTGCGCGACATCGTGGTGTGCGGCCACTCGCACTGCGGGGCCGTCGGCGCGGTGGTGCGCGGCGACGACCTCAGCCTGGCGCCCGCCGTCCGCTCCTGGCTGGGCAACGCCGACCGCGGCGTTCTGCGGGCCGACGGGACGGACGTCTTCGACCCGACCGTGGCCGGGCCCGTGCAACGGCACGTCCTCGCCCAGCTGGAACAGCTGCGCGGCTACCCGGGCATCGCGACGCGACTGGTCGACGGCCGGGTCCGGATCCACGGCTGGTTCTACGAGGTCCACACCGGGCTGGTGCTCGCGCACCGGGCCGACTCCGGACTCTTCCTCCCGCTGTGACCGGCCGCCTGCCCTCCGTCCACTCCATCGAACCGAGGACCTGATGATCCGTCGTCCCGCCCTCCGGCCCGCCGACCTGCGGGCAGACCTGGCCGCCTCCCTCGTCGTCTTCCTGGTCGCGCTGCCGCTCTGCGTCGGTGTGGCCGTCGCCTCCGGCGTCCCGGCCGAACTCGGCCTGCTCACCGGCATCGTCGGCGGGCTTCTCACCGGGCTGCTGCCGGGCAGCAGCCTCCAGGTGTCCGGCCCCGCCGCGGGCCTCACCGTCCTGGTGTTCGCGGCCGTGCAGGAACACGGGCTCGCCACCCTCGGCGTGATCACCGCGGCCGCCGGACTGCTCCAGATCGGCATGGGCGCGCTGCGGCTCGGGCGCCTGTTCCGCGCCATCTCGGTCTCGGTCGTCCAGGGCATGCTGGCGGGCATCGGCCTGGTGCTGATCTCCGGCCAGCTCTACGCGCTGGCCGACGCGAAAGCGCCCAGGAGCGGACTCGACAAGCTGGCGGGCCTTCCCGGCCTGGTCCTCGACACCGTGACCTCGACGCGGGCGCTCACCGCCGCCGCGATCGGCATCGGCACCATAGCCGTTCTGGTGCTCTGGCCCCGGCTGCCCGCCCGGGTCCGGACGGTGCCCGCGCCGCTGGCCGCCGTCGCCGCGGCCACCGCCGCCACCGCGCTGTTCGACCTCTCCGTCGGCAAGGTCGAGGTCGCCGGCCTGGCCGGGGTGATCGACCTCCCCGGCGGCGCGGACCTGGCGGCGCTCGGCGATGTCGGCGTCCTCGGCACCGTGCTCGCGTTCGCCCTGATCGCCTCGGCGGAGAGCCTGTTCAGCGCCGCGGCGGTGGACCGCCTGCACGGCGGCCCGCGCACCCACTACGACCGGGAGTTGATCGCCCAGGGGGTCGGCAACACGGTCTGCGGCGCCCTCGGCGCGCTCCCGATGACCGCCGTCATCGTGCGCAGCGCCGCCAACGTCCAGGCCGGGGCGCGGACCAAGGCCTCCCGCGTGCTGCACGGCCTCTGGCTGCTGCTGTTCGCCGCGCTGTTCCCCGCCGCACTGTCGGTCATCCCGCTCGCCGCGCTGGCCGGGGTCCTGGTGCACGCCGGGGCCAAGCTCGTGCCGGCGAAGGCGCTCGTTCCGCTGTGGCGGACGCACCGCGGGGAGGCCTTGATCCTGATGGCCACGGCGGTCGCCGTCGTGGTGACCAACCTCTTCGAGGGGGTGCTGCTCGGCCTGCTGCTCTCCGTGCTGAAGAGCGCCTGGGACACCTCGCACCTGCACGTGGAGGTCGACGAGCGCGGGGACGGAACGGTCGGGGTGACACTGGCCGGCAACGCGACCTTCCTCCGCCTGCCCCGGCTCCTGGACACGCTGGAGCGACTGCCCGCCGGCCGGACCGTCCACCTGGACCTGACCGGCCTGCGCCACCTCGACCACGCCTGCCGGACGGCGCTGGAGACCTGGGAGGAGCGCCACAACCGGGTGGGTGAGGCGCTCGTGGTGCGCGTCCCGGTCGGCGTCTGACCGCCGCTGCCAGGGTCTGCTGCTTCCGAGGAGGCGACGGCGCGGTAGCGGCGGATCGGCCGTCGCTGCCGTGCCCGCTCCGCCGCCCGCGCCGTGCCGCCCCGCCGAACCCGCGGATCCGGCGGTACTCAGGAACGGCCGCGGCGTCACCCGGCGGCGGTGGCGCCGACCGCGCTGCGGGAGGCGGCCCCGGTACCCCGCTGTTCGGTGGCCGCCGCCAGGGCGCGTCCGGTGAGGGAGTCCGCCCGGCGCAGCAGTTCGGCGGGCGGGCCGGCGAAGAGCAGGCGGCCGCCGTCCGTCCCGGCTCCGGGGCCGATGTCGATGACATGGTCGGCCTGGGCGACGACGCGCAGGTTGTGCTCCACGACCACCAGCGTCGCACCGGCGTCCACGAGGTCGGCGAACAGCAGGTCGAGCCGTTCGACGTCGCTGGGGTGCAGACCGGTCGTCGGTTCGTCCAGGACGATCCGCTCCTCGGCGAAGCCGGGCGAGCTGCTGAGGTGCCGGGCCAGCAGGAGGCGTTGCTTCTCGCCGCCGGAGAGGGTGTCGAGCGACTGTCCGACGGCGGCGTAGCCGAGTCCGACGCGTTCGAGCCAGCCCATCGTCCGCACGATGTCGGAGCGGTCCGCGAAGAGGTCCGCCACGGGGCCCGCCGGCATTCTCAGGACGTCGGCGATCGTCCGGCCGTCGAGCCGGACCTTCATGGCGGCGGGGTTGAAGCGTTCGCCCCCGCAGACGTCGCAGGGTGTCGCGACGTCGTCGAGGAAGGCGAGTTCGGTGGTGATGTAGCCCCTGCCCCGGCAAGTGTGGCAGGCGCCTTTGGAGTTGAAGCTGAACCAGGCCGGTTCGAGCCCGGAGGCGGCACTGAACGCCTCGCGCACGCTGTCCGCGACGCCGAGGATGCTGAGCGGCATCGACCGTACCCCGCCGCGCAGCGGGTCCTGCCCGACGACCGTGAACTCGGGGTGCTGCCGGGGGAGTTCGTTGGTGGCGAACGAGCTCTTGCCGGAACCCGCCACGCCCGTGACCGCGGTGAGGACGCCGAGCGGAATGTCGACGTCGAAGCCGGCGAGGTTGTGCGCGGAGGCGTTCTCCACGCGGACGAAGGCTCGCGGCCCGCGGTTGGCGCGTGCGAGCGGCAGGGGCGTCGAGAGCAGCCGTCCGGTGACGGTGTCGCTGCCGGCCAGAGCCTTCGGCGTACCTTCGAACTGCACCAGCCCGCCCCGTGAACCCGCCCCCGGTCCCATGTCGATCACATGGTCGGCGATTCGGATCACCTGGGGGTGGTGCTCCACGACCACCACGGTGTTGCCGGCGTCGCGCAGCCGCAGCAGGAGGTGGTTGAGACGTTGCACATCGGCGGGGTGCAGGCCCGTCGAGGGCTCGTCGAAGACGTAGGTGATGTCGGTGAGGGCGCTGCCCAGGTGTCGGACGATCTTGACCCGTTGTGCCTCGCCACCGGACAGCGTCGACGACTCGCGGTCGAGCGAGAGGTATCCGAGCCCGACGGAGAGCAGTGCGTCCAAGGTCCGCCGGATCCCGTCGAGGGCCGGTTCCACCCGAGGATCCTCCAGCGCCGCCAGGAGTTCGCGGAGCTCGGCCACCGGCATCGCCGACCAGTCGACGATCGAGCGCCCCTCGATCAGGCTGGCGCGGGCCGCGGCGTTCAGGCGCGCTCCGCCGCACTCATGGCAGACGCGGTGCGTCGTCAGACGGTCCAGCTCCTCCCGCACCTGCGGTGAGATCTTGGTCGGACGGTTCTTGACGTACACGTCCCGCATCCGGGTGACGACGCCGTCGAAGCGGGCGGTCTTGGGGAAGCGCGGATCCGGATTAGGCAGCTTCAGCTGATCCGCGTAGAGGAACAGCCGCATCTCGTCCCGCGTGTAGTCCTTCAGCGGCTTCTCCCGGTCGAACAGCCCGCAGTAGGCGAAGCGCTTCCAGCGGTAGACACCGGGACGGAACTGGCTGAATCGAACAGGTCCCTCGTCGATGTTCTTCTCCGGATCGATCAACTCCTCGACATCGATGTCGACGACAGTGCCGAGGCCTTCGCACGCGGGGCACATGCCCGTCGGATCGTTGAAGGAGTAGGCCGGCGAGTATCCGGCGGAGGGCACGCCGATCCGCGAGAACACGAGTCTGAGCAGGGGAGCGAGGTCGGAAGCCGTCGACACCGTCGACCGGGCGTTTCCGGTGAAGCGGCGCTGATCGATGATGACCGTGAACGTCAGACCGCTCATCGACTGCACCTCGGGCGCCGGCATGTGGGGAAGGCGGTTCCTCACGAACGACGGGTACGAGTCGTTCACCAGGCGTTGTGCCTCGGCGGCGATCGTGTCCAGCACGAGTGAGGACTTGCCGGACCCGGAAACCCCGGTGACCACGGTCAACGCCTTCTTCGGCAGGTCGACGCTCACCTGGGCGAGATTGTTGGCGGCCGCTCCGACGATACGGATGACGGACTCGCCTGCTGCAGCGTGATCGGCCATGGCCGCCATCGTAGGCGCGGCCCACGGGGACGGGGTGCTGCGCGCGACGCGCCGCACTCGGCGAGCCCCCGGCGGGGAGCCCTCGCGCCGCCGCCGTCCGCGCGCTCTGACAGCACGGCGCCCTTCACCGGCCACCACCATCGGGACGGCGGGGATGACCTACGGCTCGGTGCGGGTCGTTCGTCCCCGCGCTCGACGAATGCGGATCGGGCCATGGACCTCGGCGGGCGTGACGGGGCGCCCGGCCTGCGTGACCTCGACCTCACCCGCCGAAGCCAGCCGCCACGCGGCCCGGCGAGTCGGCTCCATCAACGCGCGCCATCCCTCGCCCTCTCCCGCGTACGCCGCCCGGGCGGCGTCGGAGGGGCAGATCGAGGAGGTCGGCCCACGACGCTCCAGCAGAGTCAGAATGGTCCGCTCGACGAGCCGGTCGACCTTCTGCGGATCCTTCGCCACCACCCGAGTATCGCACTGGGCCGGTCGGGCCGGCCCGACCAGGCGCGCGTGGGAGCGGTGCTCGGAGAGTCCGGTGCGGGTGGCCGTGGCCGTCACCGCTCGCTCCTGGCGTCCAGGTCCGCGAGGCCCCGCTCCCATCGCTCGCGGCGCTCCCGGGCGGACTGCTCCCACCACGGCGTCCCCCGTTCCCCGAGGGCCGTCTTCGCCGCATGCACGCGGGACCGGGCCTCGCGCTCCGCCTCCGAGTCCCCCGCCGCCAGGGCGGCGCGCACCGCGCGGCGGGCCGCCATCAGGTGGTGTCGCAGACGAGCGGCCGTGGATTCGGGCAGGGACGGGTCCGTCGCCCGCCACCGGCGGCCGTCGATCACGACGAAGTGCCCGTCGGCCGTCTTCTCAGGTCCCTGCCGCTGGGTGCCCACAGGCATGATCCTCGGAGACCGGGGCCATCGGCGCGAGCCGAGGAGCTGATCGCCGAGCCGTCTGCCTCCGCCGGCCCGGCGGGGGAGGAGAAGGGACGTCACGGCAGTCCTGACCCGGTGCGGGGCCGAGGATGTGCGAGCGGGAGAAGGCCACCTCGGCCGGGGCGTGCATCGGACGCCGGCCCCCGGGCCGGGTCACCCTGCTTTCGCCTCCGCACCGGCCAGGAACGGACGCAGCAGCCCGAGGATGCCGGCGGCACCCCTGCCGTCGGCCTTCCGGTTCACTTCTGGTTCACTTCTCGACGAACACGATGTCCTCGATGCCGGGGCGCAGCTTGACCGTGCCGTCGTTGATGTCGATCACGCGGTGCAGGCCTCTGGTGGAGGTCGTCTGCTCGGAGAGGAAGAACTCGTCGTCCGCGCCGGCCAGGTAGGCGGGGAGCGAGTCGAGGGAGGGGCCGAACAGGCGCAGGTAGTCGGCCAGGCGCCGGAACAGCTTGGGCAGGATGACCAGCCGGTCGGTGATCGAGCTCAGGTCCTCGATCTCGGCGCCGCTGTGGGTGACGTCCGTGGCCCAGACGCTGCCGGGTGCCTTCGCGGCCTGCGCCTGCCGGGCGGTCGCCGCCATGTCGAGGCGAAGTTCCCGGGGCAGGTTCGAGTAGAACGTCGGGTAGACCAGGCCGCGCGAGAGCAGTTCGTGGTTGGCGCTCTGGCGGAGGAGCGGTACGTCGACCCTGATCATCGTCCCGCTCCTGGCGTCCGGCGCCGGAGTGCCCCGGCCGACCAGGGCGATGCAGCGGCCGTAGGTGTCGGCGCCGCTGGCGAGGACGAAGCCGGGGACGGTGTCCGGGGTGGCGGAGGTGACCTTCTCGTCCGCCCCGCGCGTGACGCCGGTGAAGCCCAGCCAGGTCAGCAGGGCGTCCCGGGCCGCGTGGGCGCCCAGATCGAGCGGCTGGTGCACGAAGTCGGGGCCGACTCCCTGGTAGTGGGTCTCCAGTGCGTCGATCCCGTCCAGCCGGAGGCCGGCGCCGCCGTGGGCGTTCCGCTTGACCTTGTGCTCACCGGGCAGCTCGGGCCAGAAGCCGGGGTCGTCGGGGAGGAAGTGGACGGTGTCGCCGTCCGGTTCGAAGTTCTTGATCTCGTAGCGGCCCTTGACGAGCATCATGGTCATGAGTACCTCCGGTGACTGGACTGTGACTCATTGTGATGCCCTTCGTGGACGGACGGTGGGACCGTGCCGTCGGCGCGTTTGGCGGGGCGCGCCGGGGCCGGCGCCCGTGCGGAGCCGTGCGCGACACATCCCCCGTGACGGCACGGCCCCGGCGCGCGGGGGGAACTCTCAGTTCGGCGGCGGGTCGATGACCTCGCGGACCGAGACGAGTTGGCTCAGGCCCGAGACGGTGAGCAGCGGGGTCAGGAGCGGGCTCGTGATCAGCCGGATCCGGTGGGCACGCGCGAAGAGGACGGTGAGGCCGGCGCTGTCGAGGTACTCGACGGCGCTGACGTCGACGGTCAGGGGCGTGTCGGACTCGGGGATCCGGTCGATGGCCGCGGCGAGTTCGTGGGCGTTGGCCAGGTCGATCTCGCCGGCCGCCCGCAGCACGGGCGAGCCGCCCGGCCCGTGGCCGGGGGTGAGGACGAGCGCGGTGGTCATCAGGCGATCCTTAGCTGCATGTCGACGGTGGTGCCGCCGCTGCCGGGGGTGATGGTGACCTGCTGCATGAGGGCGTTCATCAGGGCGACGCCGCGACCGCGGTCGGTGTCGGCCCGGTGTCCGGGGATCTTCCAGTGGCCGGTGTCCGCGACGGTCAGGCGCAGCTCGGCGGCCGTGGCGACGGCGGACAGGCGGATCCGGGCGCCCGGCGCGTCACGGTGACCGTGTTCGATGGCGTTGGCGCACGCTTCGCCGGCCGCGACCAGGACGCCCTGCACGGTGGGCGCGGGCAGCCCGCACCGGTTCAACCAGCCGCGGAGGCTGTTCCGGACGGGGGCGAGCTGCCCGGACTCCGCGGGGAAGGTCACCTCCAGCGGGGCGGGGTGGCGGTGGAGCAGGATGGCCACGTCGTCGTCGTACCCGTCGTCGGGGGCGAGCGCGGCCATGAGGCGGGCGGCGAGGTCGTCGACCGGCAGCGCGCGCCCTTCCCGCAGGATGGTTCCGGCCCGGTCGACGCCTTCGCTCAGGGAACGGCGGCGGCGCTCCACCAGACCGTCGGTGTAGAGCAGCAGGGTGGAGCGCGGCGGCATGGTGCACCGGACTTCGGGCCGGTCCGCACCGGTCCGGACGGCGAGGGGCAGCGCGTTGCCGTCCTGGAGGAGGACGGTGGTCCCGTCCGGGTGGGTGAGGACGCCGGGAGGGTGGCCGGCACTGGAGTAGACGAGGTGGCCGTCGGCGGGGTCGAGCACTCCGCAGAAGACGGTGGTGCACATCGCCCCGGGGATGTCGGCCGCGAAGCGGTCCAGGGCCGCGAGGGTGCGGGCGGGTGAGGGGTCCTGGAGGAGCAGGGCGCGGCAGGCGCTCCGGAGTTGGCCCATGACGGTGGCCGCGGTGAGCCCGCGCCCGACGCAGTCCCCGACCACGATGCCGGTGCGGCCGTCGGGGAGGGCCACGATGTCGTACCAGTCGCCGCCGACCTCCAGGGGGCGGGTGGCGGGCTCGTAGCGTACGGCGAAGCCGCCGGGCAGGTGGGAGGGGCCGAGGATGGCGCGTTGCAGGGTTATCGCGGTCTCGCGCTGCTGGTCGATCTGGTGCACCCGGGCCAGTCCCTGGGCCAGGCGGCCGGCCAGTTGGGAGAGCAGGAGCCGGTCCTGCTCGGTGAAGGGTCGCGGCCCTTGGCGGTCGATCCACAGGAGGAGCGTGCCGCGCGGGTGTTCGAGGACGATGCCGGAGCCGTCGGCCCGGTCGGTGACCGGGGTGAGGGCGGGGCGCGTGCGCAGGGCGGTGAGGGTCTCGCGCCGCTCGGCCGGCAGGTCGTCCCAGCGCTGTTCCGGGTCGGTGGCGGTCAGCACCGGGGCCCCGTCGGGCGGGAACAGCACGGCGAGGACGGTGTCGGCCCGCCAGACCCGTCGCAGCTCGGCCAGGGCCGCGGCCATGGCGTCGGGCAGGGTGGCGGCTTCCGCGAGGCGCGTGCCGAGCGAGGCCAGGGCCGTCGCCCGTTGGGCCGCGTGGTGCTCCGAGGTGACGTCACGGACGGTGCCGACGATGACGCGGCGCCCGCTCTCCGGCTCCTGGACGCGGTTGAAGGCGGCTGCCACCCACACCTGACGGCCGTCACGGTGGGTGGCCGGGATGGTGCAGGTGCCGTACTCCCGGCCGGTCAGTTCGGCGAGGGCGTCGGCCACCAGCCGGTGGGCGTCGGGGTCGGCGTCGCGCTCGGGCCACCACGGCTGGGGGTACCGGTAGGGCAGGCCTTCGGGCCCGTGGCCGAGGATGGCGGTGAACGCGGCGTTGACCTCGATGACGTCGCCGTGCTCGTCGCAGACGAAGAACCCCTCCTGGAGGGAGTCGACCAGGGCTGTGCGCCAGCGCGCGTGGCGGTTGCGCAGCCGTGTCATGTCGATGGTGGCGCGGACCCGGGCGAGCAGTTCCGCCGCGGCGAAGGGTTTGACCAGGTAGTCGTCGGCGCCGGCGTCGAGGCCCTCGATGGAGGCCTCCTGTCCGGCGCGGGCCGAGAGCAGGATGACGGGGACGGCGGCGGTCCGCGGGTCGGCGCGCAGCGCGGCCACGAGCCGCACACCGTCGAGGCCGGGCATCATGACGTCGCTGACGACGAGGTCGGGGGTCTCGGCACGGACCGCCTCCAGCGCCGCCAGGCCGTCGGCGACGGCCCGGACCAGGTAGCCGGGGCCGGTGAGGAGCCGGCTGAGGTACTCGCGCATGTCGGCGTTGTCGTCGGCGATCAGCACCCGGGCGCGGGGCTGGGCCGACCGCCCGCCGAGGGGTGCGGCGCGGTCCGGCACTTCGGTGGACCGGGAGGGGTCGGCCCGTTCGCTCCCGGGGAGCCAGCGCAGCGCCTCCTCCAGGTAGGGGTCGGCCGCGGCCGACGCGCGGGCGGGCGCCGCGGGCGCGGGGGCCAGGGCGTCCTGGGGGAGGTGGGCGTGGCCGAACGGCAGGCGGACGGTGAAGGCCGTGCCCTCGCCCTCGCGACTGCGGGCGGTGATGGTGCCACCGTGGGCCTGGACGAGTTCCTGGACGAGGGCGAGTCCGATGCCGCTGCCCTCGTGGGAGCGCGCGCGGGTGTTCTCGATCCGGTGGAACCGTTGGAAGAGGCGCGGCAGCTCGGCGGCGGGCACCCCGACGCCGGTGTCGGTGATCGTGACGACCGCGTGGTCGTCCTCCCGGTGCACGGCGACGCCGATCGAGCCCTCGAAGGTGAACTTGAGGGCGTTGCTGAGCAGGTTGAGGACGACCTTCTCCCACATGTCCCGGTCGATGTGGACGGGCTCCGCCAGCGGTGGGCAGTCCATCGTGAAGGCCAGGCCGGCCTTGTCGACGGCGGAGCGGAAGACGCTGGCCAGCTCCGCGGTGGTCGCGGCCAGCTCGACCGGTTCGTAGCTGGCCCGCAGGTGGCCGGCCTCGATCCGGGAGAAGTCGAGCAGGGTGTTGACGAGCCTGCCCAGCCGCAGCCCGTTGCGGTGGATGACGTCCAGTTCCTCCCTCGTGCGCGGATCGGCGTCGGCCAGCCTGGTCCGAAGCTCTTCGAGCGGGCCCATGATCAAGGTCAGGGGGGTGCGGAACTCGTGGCTGACGTTGGAGAAGAAGGCGGTCTTGGCCCGGTCGAGTGCCGCGAGTTCGTCGGCGCGCTGCTGCTGGGCCTGGTACTCGCGGGCGCCGGCGACCCCTGCCGCGACGTGGCCGGCGGCCAGCTCGACGAATCCCCGGTAGCCCTCGTCCGCTGCCCGGTAGCGGTTGAGCGCCGCCACCAGGAAGCCGTAGGGCGCGTCGCCCCGCCGCAGCAGCGGGACGACCAGGGCATGGGTGGGCGGAGCCGGCCGGCCGAAGGTGGGAAGGTCCGCGAACGCGGGACCGTCGAGGGCGACGACCACCGGTTCGGCCTGCGCCGCCAGCGGGGACGGCCACACCCCGGGTGTGCCGCCCGGGGGCAGGAGCGCCGGGGCGGCGGGGTGCCCGGCGGGCAGGCCGGTCGCGGCGGCCAGACGGGCGGATCCGTCGGGCAGCGCCAGGTAGGTCAGGACGAACGGCAGGTCATGAGGGTTGGCGGCGAGCTGGCGGGTACTGAAGGCCAGGGTCTCCTCCTCGGTGCGCACCACGCTGAGGTCCGAGCCGAGGTCCCGCAGGGTCGCCATCCGCCGCTCGCCGATGACCCGGTCGGTCTCCTCGCTGACCACGCACAACAGGCCGCTCACGAGGCCGTCGTCGTCACGCAGGGGACTGTAGGAGAAGGTGTGGTAGCTCTCCTCGGGATATCCGGAACGCTCCACGAACAGCAGCAGCGCCTCGTCCCAGGTCGCCCGGCCCGTGGTCAGCACGGTCCCGATCCGCGGGCCGATGTCGTCCCAGATCTCCGCCCACACCTCGCTCGCCGGCCGGCCCAGTGCCCAGGGGTACTTCCGGCCGAGGGTGTCGCGCCGGTAGGCGGCGTTGCAGAAGAACGTCAGGTCCTCGCCCCAGGCCATCCACATCGGGAACCGGGAGGAGAGCAGGATGCTCACGGCCGTGCGCAGGCTCTGCGGCCAGCCGGTCGGCGCGCCCAGCGGCGTCGCCGTCCAGTCCACCGCCGCGAGATCGCGCCCGACCTCGCGGTCGCCTTCGAAGATGTCGACACCGGCACCCGCCGTCGCCCCGTACTCGACTCCTTCGGGCTGGCCCATCCGACGCGTCCTCTCCTTCCGTACGGTTCGCACCGGCGACCATCCGCACCTCTCGCCACCGGCTCCGACCGTCGCCCCGTCCGTGTCGAGGCACCTGGCCCCATCGTAGAAGCCACGACGCCCCCGTCTGCCCCGGACGGGCGTTTCGAATCGTCCGATGACAGCGCCGCGGGCGCCGCCCCCGCCGCGCGGGAGGGAGCCGGACCCGTGCGCGAAGACGCAGGTTTGGCCCGCCGCGTCCGTGGCATACGGGTGCCGGAGAGCCCGTGAGGTCGGGCATGATCGATGGAGAGTGCCCAAGTGGCGGATAAGGCAATGTCGGTGCGTTTGGTGGAGCTCTTGACGGAGCAGCGGAAGGCGCTGGGTTCGGCCTGGGTGGACGCGGTGTCGCGGACGCTGCGGGGCCGGATCAGTGAGGCCGAACTCGACCGCGAGTTGCAGGAGCTGTTCACGGCCCTGGTGGAGGGCCTGCGCCAGGGGGGTTTCGACTGGCAGGGCGAGGACTTCGCGGAGGTGCGCGCGCTGCTCACCGAGCTGTCGCGTAACCGGGCCCGTCAGGGTTTCACCACCACCGAGACCGCGACCAGCGTTCTCGCCTTCAAGGCGATCCTGGCGCCGACGACGGACAGTTCGGCGGAGGACATCACTGTCTACCTGCAACTGTCACAGTTGATGGACGCGTTGGCGTTGTTCACGATGGAGGTGTACGCGCGGACCCGTGAGGAGCTCATCAGCGCGCAGTCGGAGCAGCTCCTGGAGCTCTCCACCCCTGTGGTGAAGCTGTGGGACGGTGTGGTGGCGGTGCCGCTGGTCGGCACGCTCGACTCGATCCGCACCCAGGTGGTGATGGAGAAGCTGCTCCAGACGCTCGTGGACACGGGTTCGGAGCAGGCGATCATCGACATCACCGGGGTGCCGGCGGTGGACACCGAGGTCGCCCAGCACCTGCTCAAGACGGTGGTGGCCGCGCGGCTGATGGGCGCCGAGTGCACCATCTCGGGCATCCGCCCGCAGATCGCGCAGACGATCGTGGCTCTGGGTATCCAGTTCGGGGACATCGTCACGAAGGCGACGCTCGCCGACGCGCTCAAGCACGCGCTGCGCCGTGGTGGTGTCGACCCGATGACGGCTGGTGGCCGGCCGTGACCGAGCGCGTACCTGTTCTGAAGATCGGCGATGTGCTGCTGGTGTCCATCCAGGTGGATCTGGAGGACCAGACCGTCCTGGACCTCCAGGACGACTTGGCCGCACGGATCGTGGCGACCGGTGCGAGCGGGGTGGTGATCGACATCACCGCGGTGGAGATCGTCGACTCGTTCGTCGGCCGGATGCTCGCCACCACCGCCGCGATCTCCCGCATGCTGGACGCCGAGACCGTGGTGGTGGGTATGCGGCCCGCCGTCGCGATCACCCTGGTCGAGCTCGGGCTCTCGCTGGGGGGCGTGCGTACCGCGCTCAGTCTGGAGAAGGGCCTGGCGATGCTGGGCCGGTCGGCGGGCGGCCGTGGTTCGGTCCGGTCGTGAGCGGTCTCGTGCCTACGCCCGAGGGTGAGCAGGAGTGCATTCCGGTCCGGTCGAATGACGACGTGGTGCGGGCCCGGCAGTTGGTCCGTTCGCTGGCCCAGCGTTGCAAGCTCTCCCTGGTCGACCAGACGAAGCTGGTGACGGCGGCGAGTGAGTTGGCCCGAAACACCCTGGTCTACGGCGGGGGCGGGGTGATGCGGACCGGGCTGGTCCGGCGGGACATGCGTCTGGGTGTGGCGGCGGTCTTCGAGGACAACGGGCCGGGCATCGCCGACGTGGACCTCGCGCTGACCGACGGCTGGACCTCGGGCAGCGGGCTGGGTCTGGGTCTGAGCGGCGCGCGGCGTCTGGTCGACGACTTCGTCCTGGACACCGAGGTCGGCCGCGGCACGCTGGTGTCGGTGATCAAGTGGGCCCGGTGAGCGCGGTGTTGCTGGGGAGCGAGGATGTCGCCTGGTTCCGGGACGAGCGTTCCATGCCGGCGGCGGCGCGTGGTGCCGCGGCGGCGCTGGCGCGTCGGATCGGGCTGGGTGACCAGCGGGCGGCCGAGGTCGCGCTCGCGGTGAGCGAGGCGGCGACCAACCTGTGCCGCCATGCCGTGGACGGTGCTCTGCTGCTGAGGGTGGTCCGTACCGCGACGGACGCCGGTCTGGAGTTCGTGACCGTCGACGCGGGTCCTGGGATGGCGGACGTCTCGCGTGCGCTGACCGACGGGGTGTCGTCCGCGAGCACGCTGGGGATCGGGCTGGGTGCGATCTCCCGGTTGGCCGATACCTTCGACGTGCATTCGTTGCCCGGGCGGGGGACCGTGCTGGCGGCGCGGTTCTGGACGCGGAAGGCCGCGGCGGCGGCCCGGGTGGCGGGTGAGCCGGTGGTGGCGGGGTTGACGAGGGCGATCAGTGGTGAGGAGGTCTGTGGGGACGCGTGGGCCGCGCGGTCTGTCGCGGCGCCGGGTGGCGGCCCGGGGGTGGCGGGTGGCGGTGGGGTCGCTCGTGGTTCGCTGAGTTGGGCGGCGCTTGCTGGTGTCGACGCGCCCGCGGCGCCGCGTGCGGCGTCGGTGCGGGAGGAGCGGGGCGCGGTCGAGGATTGCGACGCGTTGCTGTTGATGTTCTGCGACGGTCTCGGGCACGGGCCGTTGGCGGCCCGGGCCTCCCGGGCGGCGGTCGACGCGTTCCATGCTTCGAGGGCGACTCGGCCGGACGCTGTTCTGATGGATATCCATCGTGCGTTGAGCGCGGGTCGTGGCGGCGCGGTCGCGGTGGTGTCGATCGGGTTGTCGGCGGGTCGGGTGTTGTTCTGCGGTGTCGGGAATGTCAGTACGTTCGTCCTGGATCCGGCGACGGGCGGCCGGCGTTCGCTGCCTTCGGCGCCGGGTATCGTCGGTCACCATCTGCCGTCGCTGCGGACGGTCGAGCAGGACCTGCCGGCGGGTAGTGCGGTGGTGATGCATTCGGACGGGCTGACCGAACGGTGGCGGCCGGCGGATCTGCCGGGGCTGCTCGGACATATCCCGCTGGTGGCGGCGGGCCAGTTGCTGCGTGAGGCGGGGGTGCGTCGGGACGACGCGGGTGTGCTCGTGGCGAGGGGTGCGTGGTGAGTGTGCCGCGCGGTACGGGTACCGTCCATCTGATGACCATCTCGGTCGCCACCGAGCAGGACACCTTCGCGTTGCGGCGCTGTGGCCGGGCGGTCGCCGGGGTGTTCGGTGTCGAGAACCAGGACCAGGTCAGGCTGGCCACCGCGCTCAGTGAGCTGGGGCGTGACCTGCTGACCGCGACCGCGTTGACGGTGGAGTTCGCGGTGGTGGGCGGGGTGTCGGCGGTGTTGCGGGTGGCGATGTGTTGGCAGGGTGGTCCGGGGCCGAGTCCGGAGGCGCTGGGTGCTGTGGCTCGTCTGGTGCAGGTGCGGCGGGTGGAGGGGCCGGCGGCGCACTGTCTGGTCGTGGAGCAGCCGCTTCTGGGGTCCGGTGAGTGGCCGGCCGGTTTGATGGATCGGGCGCGTGAGGTGCTCGGGGCGCATGGCGGGTCGTCGGCGTCGGAGGACGCGCGGGCGCAGACCCGGGACCTGATCGCGGCGTTGGGGGAGTCGCGTGCTCAGCGTGAGGAGTTGCAGCGGCTGAATGAGGAGTTGGGGGAGACGAATCGGGGGGTGGTGGCGCTGTATTCCGAGTTGTCGCAGGAGTTGGAGGAGACGAACCGCGGGGTGGTGGCCCTGTACGGGGAGTTGGAGGAGAAGTCGCGTCAGCTCCGGGCGGCCAGTGAGGCGAAGACCAGGTTCTGGGCGAACGTCAGCCATGAGCTGCGTACTCCGGTGAACTCCGTGGTCGGGTTGGCCGGGTTGTTGCTGGCGAGCGGGGCGGGGCGTCTGGAGGAGGACCAGCGGGAGCAGATCGGGCTCATCTCGGCGTCGGGGAGCACCCTGCTGACGCTGGTGGACGAACTGCTGGACGTCGCGAAGGCGGAGTCGGGGCGGTTGGAGCCGGTCTGGGCGCGGGTGGACCTGCGGGCGTTGCTCGCGGAACTGCGGGGCACGCTGGGTGTGCGCGCGGGTGAGGGTGTGACGCTGGGCATCGCCGACCCGACGTCGGTGCCGGTGTTCGTCAGTGACGAGGTGATGCTCAGCCGGGTCCTTCGCAACCTGCTGTCCAACGCGCTGAAGTTCACCGAGCGGGGCAGCGTCACGCTGGACGTGGCGCTGGGGGAGGGCCCGGACGGCGCGGAGCTGGTCCTCACGGTCGCGGACACCGGTGTCGGGATCCCGCGGGAGCAACAGGAACGCGTCTTCGAGGAGTTCTACCAGGTGCGCGGGCCGCATCAGCGGGGCCGTTCCGGTACCGGTCTCGGTCTGCCCTACGCCCGCCGTCTGACCGGGCTCCTCGGCGGCAGTCTGACGCTCACCAGCGGCCCGGGCGAGGGGACGCGTGTCGTGGTGCGGCTGCCGGTGCCGGGGCCGCCGGTCGAGGAGCCGCCGCGGCGCGTGGCGGTGCTGGTGAGCGTCGACGACGACGAGGCGTACCGGGCGAGTGTGCGCCCGTTGCTCGGCGAGCTGGCGGAGCGGATCGTCGAGGTCTGCGAGGGGGGCCGGGCGGTGGAGACGATCCGGCGTGAGCGCCCGGACGCCGTCCTGCTCGATCTGCACATGCCGGACCTGGACGGGTACCAGGTCCTGGCCCAGCTGGCGGCGGACGCGGAGCTGCGTGCCGTGCCCGTCGTCGTGATCACTTCCGCGACCACGGCCGGTCTGGAGCACGACCGGCTGGTCCACGCCCGCGCCGTCCTGGAGAAGGCCACTTTGAGGTCCCACCAGCTGGCCGCCGCCTTCGCGGCGCCCGCCCGAGGCAACGATCCCGGCGACCTCGCCGGTGGCCTTCCCGGCAACCTCCCCGGTGGCCTGTCCGGCGGCGACCTTCCCGGCAACCTCGCCGGTGGCCATCGCGGTGATCTTCCCGGTGGCCATCGCGGTGGCTACCCCGGCGACCTTCCCGGTGGCCTCCTCGGCAACCTTCCCCGCAGCCTTCCTGGTGGTTTCCTCGGTGGGCCGGCGGTCGGTGGACGGAGTGTCGGTTGAGTGCCGGGGCGTCCGGTGACGGTGCGGCGGCCACCATCCTGGTCCTGGACGACAACGACATCAACCGGTACCTCGTCCGGAGCTGGTTGGTGCGCGGGGGCCACACGGTGGTGGAGGCCGCAGACGGTACGGAGGGCCTCGCTCTGCTCGCCGCGGCCGGTGACGATGAGTTGCCCGAACTCGCGGTGGTCGATGTCCGGTTGCCGGACATGAGCGGGTTCGAGGTCTGTGAGCGGATCAAGGCGGATCCCAGGACGGCGTCGGTCCCGGTGATCCATATCTCGGCCACCGCTGTCGAGGTCGACGACCGGGCCCAGGGTCTGCATCGTGGCGCGGACGCGTATCTCACCGAGCCGATAGCCCCATCGGAGTTGCTGGCGACGGTCACGGCGGCGCTGCGTTACGCCCGTGCCCGTCGTCGCGCCGAGCGGCTGGCGGCTCGGGTGGCGATCCTGAACCGGACCACGCTGGCCGTGTACGGGGTGAGCGGCGCGGAGGCCTTCACGTCGAGAGCGGCGGCCGGTACGGCCACCCTGATGTCCTCCCCGGCCGTCGCTCTGGCCCTGAGCCCGGACGAGCGGGCCCTGCAGGTGGCGGTCGTCGACCGGCCCGCCCCGGACGGCGTCACCGCCGCCCCCCGCCTGAGCACGGCGGACGCGGGCCTTCTGGACCGGTTGACGGACCACGCGCTCGGCGACGCGACGGGCGCCGAGACCGCGGTCCTGTCCCGCGCGGACTGGCATGCCCTGGCCGCGCGTCTGGACGCCGGGCTCACCGAGCTCCTGCCCGGGGAGGTCGCGGTGCTCCTGGCCCGGACCAAGCACGGCCGACCGCCGGTCGCGCTCGTGGTGGACGCGCCCGCGACCACCGGCCCCGACGACCGCGGGCTCTTCTCCCAGCTCGGCCAGGCCTGCGCGCTGGCGCTGGAGGCGATGCGCGCCCGTAGTGAGGAGCACGCGCTCGTCCTCACCCTGCAGCGCACCTTCCTGCCCGACCGGCTGCCCGAGGTCGCCGGGGTGGACCTCGCCGTCCGCTACAAGCCCGCCGCCGACCACACGGAGATCGGCGGCGACTTCTACGAGGCGATCGAGACCCCGGCCGGCCTGCTGCTGGCGATCGGCGACGTGGCCGGGCACTCACTCAAGGCCGCGATGGTCATGGGCGAGCTGCGCCACGCGCTGCGGGCCTACGCGATCGAGGGGCACGACCCGCGGACCCTGCTGGAGCGGCTGGACGCGCTGCTCGTGCGCCTGCGGCCGACGATGACCGCCACCGTCTGCCTGGTGCTGGTGGAACCCGGCGGACGGCTCGTCCACGTCGCCAACGCGGGCCACCTGCCGCCGCTGCTGCGCCTTCCCGACGGTTCCACCCGCTACCTCACCGAGCACGGGATCCTGCTGGGCCTGAACCTGCCGCACCCGCCGGCCGTCTCCCACGCCGTTCCGGCCGGATCCACGTTGCTGCTGCTCACCGACGGTCTCGTGGAGGTGCCCGGGGAGGATCTCGACGAGAGTCTCGCCGCCCTCGGGAGTGCGGTGTCCGCTGCCGGGAAGGGGCTCGATGAGCTGTGCGACCAGTTGTTGGACGACTTCGGCAAGGCGAAGACGGACGACATCGCCCTTCTCGCAGCGAGAATCCACTGACCGTCCCGCACGAGCCGATCCGAGCCGGTGCGCACCGCACGGGCGTCCCCGGTTCCCGTTCCAGTCCTTCCAGGAGTTACGGTGCCCGACTTCGCGTTGGCCATGGCCGTTCACACCCATCCGTCGGGGGCGACGGTCCTCACCGTCACCGGGGAGCTCGATTACCACACGGCCCCGCGGCTGAGCCGGATGGTGGAGGGGTTGCCGCTGGCCGCGGCCGTTCCGCTCGTCCTGGATGTCGGGGGCCTGTCGTTCTGTGACTCGATCGGGGTCTCGGCGCTGATCTCCGGTTACCAGCGGGCCACCGCGGCCGCTGCGCCGTTCGCCGTGGCGGGCGCGGGCCGGGATCTGGCGCAGATCCTCCAGATCACCGGCATCGACCGGATCTTCGGCCTCTACGAGAGCGTGGACCAGGCCATCGCGGCCTGCGGCTGACCGGCGCGGCCGCGGGGCCGGCGGCTGGGGCGCGGCCGTGGTCGGGGCCGTGAGCGAGGTGGGCGTGGTCGGTGTCCGCGCCGAGACCCGAAGGTCGTGACGGTGGAGGCTGTCCGGGTCTCGGGTGTGGTGCTCGCCGTGGGCCGTGGCGGCGTCTGTTCCCGTTCCCCCGGCGGGCGGTACCTGGACGGGGAGCGGCAGGAGTCGGCCGGCCGGGGCGTGGACGCCGTCCGTCCGATCCGCGACCGGGTCGAGCGGCGGGCCGCGGCCTGTTCACCGGGTTCGGTGTGGGGGCCGGCGCGTGAGCACACCGGGGCGGTGAGCGTCGCCGGGGCGCTGCCCGTCCTCGCCGGCCGGGTGTTGACGGTCCACCAGGCCGGGCTCGACGGCGGCGGCGCCTCGGAGGCCGCCGTGTCGAGGTGGTCCGGGTGGTCCGGCCGCGCCGGTCCTCGTGCCTGACG
>NZ_JBHWUI010000030.1:42386-65179 GCF_042737525.1 Kitasatospora sp. NPDC059973
CCGGCGGGGCGCGGGGGGTTGGGTGCGGGGGGGGGGGGGCGGGCCGGGGGGTGGGGGCGGCCCCGCGCCCGCCCCGCCCGGCCGGGGGGTATCGCGGTGCGGCCGGGGGTCCCCCGCATGCCGGTGGGGGATTCGGGGGTGGAGCGGGACCGGTCAGGGGTGTTGCGGTTCGCTTCGCCGGGCGAACCGGTGCGCCAGTCGTACCGCGAGGAACGTGACCGCGTACCCGGCTGCGAACAGGACCACGGGGCGCACGACGAAGGGAAGGGGGTCCGGGTAGACGTCCACGAGTGCGGGGCAGAGCAGCGGGGGGCCGGCCAGGACCGCCGTGGCCAGGGCCGCGGGCCCCACCGCGCGGGTGGTGCAGGCGATGGCGACGCCGACGACCAGCGGGGCGGTGAAGTCGAAGCCGGTGTGCGGGACTCGCGCTCCGAAGTAGCTCTCGGCCAGGATCAGGGTGGTGTCCGCGGCGGTGATCGCGATGGCCAGTGCCCACGGCATGAGCGTGCGCGGGCGTGACGTGCGGTCCGGCGGGGCGACCAGCAGGACGAGGGCGTTGAACGTGAGCAGGACGGTCGCGGAGTCGCTCAGCTCGGGCTCGTAGAGGGCCGCGAGCGGTGGAGTGGTCAGGACGGTGGCCAGGGCCAGGACCCTCGCCGTCGTCCAGCGTCCGGCCAGCACCGCGGCCGCCATCAGCGCCGCCGGGACGGACGCCATCGCCGTGACGGCGACCGTCCGGGCGCCGGAGGGCCCGAACCACTCGAACCCGTGGTCGATGGCCATCTGGATGGTGTACCAGAGGGCCCAGGCCGCGTAGGTGCCGGCCAGGACGCCGGCGAGCGGGGCCGCGGTGGCCAGCGCCCGGCCCATCGGCCGGTGGGAGGTCAGGCCGAGGCGGACCCGGGCGCCGTGTCCGGCCACGTCGGCGACCTCCCGCAGTCCGGCTAGCGGGCCCGCGGCGCGCACGTGGCGCTCGGCGTGGTCGGCGAGTTCGGCCAGCTCGTGGGCGCCGTAGGAGGCGGGGTAGAGGGCGAGGGCGCGCCGCAGGAGTCGGGCGTTGGGGGTGGTGCGGTCCACGGTCATGCCATGCCTCCGGCGAGTCGGGTGCGGGTGGTCGCCAGGCGCCGGTCGGCTTCGCGGAGGGCGGCCCGCAGCCGCTCGCTCTCGTCGGTGAGGGCCTGGACGCCGGCCGGGGTGAGGGCGAAGATCCGGCGGGGGCGTCCGTCGACGGTCTCCTCCCGTTCGATCCGGACCAGGCCTTCGGCCAGCAGCCGGTCGAGGGTGCCGTACAGGGTGCCGGCGCCGAGCCGTACCCGGCCGTCGGAGATCGCGGTGACTTCCTCGCCGAGGGCGTAGCCGTGCCGGGGCCGGTCGGCGAGGGCGGTCAGCAGGAGGAAGGTTGGCTCCTGCATGGAGCGTTTCTTCGTCATGCCGAGCACCATAGTACGGTCACCGTAGGGTCTGGCAAGAGTCACCTGATCGGCTGTCAACATCGTTGCCGAAGAGGCCCGGTGTTCTCGTGCCGGTGGCGCCGGGCCAAAGTCATGGTCGACGGGCGCGTGCCGTGAGGAGGAGGCCGCCCGGGCGCGGCCCGGCCCTGCCGGGCGAAGCGCGGCGAACCAGGTCGACCTCTGGTCGTCTTCGCGGGAGCACCCTGTGCGGGCGCGGGGAGCGGCAGGGCGTACGGGCGGGTGTCCGGTCCCGAGGGTCCTGGGTGGCTGGGCCCGGTGACGGTGCACGGCCTGTGTGGGGCAGACCGTGCACCGCCACCGCCGGTTGCCCCGAGAGTCCCGGGGCATGCCTGAGGCATGAGCAGCAACCCGAAGCGCCACCCCGCCGGGCCGCCCGGAGAGCCGGCTACGTGGCAGCGCTTCGTCGGTGGCCGCACGCCCCACTCGCCATTCAGGTTCATCGCACCGTACGAGTCGACGAACGCCCGGTAATCCGACGGCAGCTGGACCTGACCCCGAGCTCGTCCGGGGCCAGCTGCCACGGCACCCGCGCCGGGGTGTACGCCGACTCGCCCGTAATCGCCCGCAAGCGGTCCCACGCCCCGGTCCTCGCCCGACTCCTCTTCGGGCGTCAGCCCGTCAGAGACCTTTGACCCCCGATCAGTCCTTGCGGTTCGTCGGGGTGTTCCGGTTCCGGGGTCACTGGGGGGAGACCTTGTGGACGGTGGTGTCGTCGGGTTCGAGCCGCTGCCCGTCCGCCGACAGGACTTCCAGGGGGCGAAGGGGCCGGCCCTGTGAGCGGTCGACGAGTTGCGAGTGGGGTTCGCCGGGGGCGAAGAAGTTCTGCTCGCCCCACTGCCGCAGCGCCACGATAACGGGGAAGAGGGATCTGCCCTTCGAGGTCAGTACGTACTCGCGGTAGGCGCTGCCGTCCGAGGCGGGCACGGATTCGAGGACGCCGCCGGCTACCAGGGCGCGCAGACGGGTGGTGAGGATGTTCTTCGCCACGCCGAGGCTGCGCTGGAACTCCCCGAAGCGCCTGCTCCCGTCGAAGGCGTCCCGCACGATCAGCAGAGACCACCAGTCGCCGATGGCGTCCACCGATCGCGCGACGGGACAGTCGCTGTCGTCGAAACGTGTCCGTGCCACCATGCCGTCCTCCACTCAAGCTGGTTGCAAGATGGTACCAAAGAAGTTACGGTCCCCATTGGTAGCAACATAAAACCAATCGCTGGAGGGGCGCCGAAATGCCCGGTGACTGCGAGGTCGTGACACCAGAAGCCCCAGAGGCCGTGAAGACCGGAAGGGCTGCCGCAGCCCGGAGCGGAGGAGGACCCGCGCTCGCACTCTCCCGTGGCGTCGTCCTCCTGTTCGCCGTCGCCTGTGGAGCCGCGGTGGCCAACGTCTACTTCGCCCAGCCGCTCCTGGTGACCGTGGGCCACGACCTCGCGATGAGCCCGGCGCTCGTCGGCGGCGTCGTCACCCTCACGCATGTCGGGTACGGCCTTGGACTCTTCTTCCTCGTGCCGCTGGGCGACGTGATCGACCGCAGACGGCTCGTCGTAGCCCAGCAGCTCCTCCTGGTGGCGGCTCTGGTGGCGGTCGCCACCGCCCACACTTCGGCGCTCCTGCTCGCGGGCATGGCCGTCATGGGGCTCCTCGCGGTCGTCACCCAGACCTTGGTGGCCTTTGCGGCGTCGCTGGCTCCCCCTTCCCAGCGCGGACGCGTCGTCGGTCTGGTGACCAGCGGCGTGGTCCTCGGGATCCTGCTCTCCCGCTCCGTATCCGGTGTCCTGGCCGACCTCGCGGGCTGGCGCTCCGTCTACCTCGCCTCCGCGGCGCTTACCGCTCTGCTCGCCCTGGTTCTGCACCGGACGCTGCCGCGCCATCGCGCCCTCCCGCCGGCCCCACTGCGGTACGGACAGCTCCTGCGGTCCACGGTCACCCTGTTCGCGCGGGAACGGACCCTGCAGGTGCGGGCCCTGCTCGGGCTCCTGATCTTCGCGGCCTTCAGCACCCTTTGGAGCAGCATCGCACTGCCGCTCAGCGAGCCCCCGCTCGCCCTTTCCCACACCGCGATCGGAGTGTTCGGGCTGGTCGGAGCCGCAGGCGCACTGGCCGCGGCAGCGGCGGGCCGGCTGAACGACCGCGGGCTCTCCCGGCAGACCACCGGCATCGCCCTGGCACTGCTCGCCGTCTCGTGGCTGCCCCTGGCCTTCATCCGTACTTCGCTCTGGGCCCTGGTCGTCGGCGTGATCCTCCTCGACCTCGCCGTACAGGCGGTCCACGTCACCAATCAGACCCTGATCCACGCGCTGCACCCGGAGGCGGGCAGTCGACTGATCGGCGGGTACATGGTCTTCTACTCGATCGGCAGCGCCGCTGGCGCCCTCGCCGCGACCTCCCTCTACGCGCTGGCCGGCTGGGGCGCGGTGTGCACGCTGGGCGCCGTGATCAGCTGTCTCGCCCTTGTGCTCTGGGCGCTCACCCGGCAGGGCACCCCCGAGCCCACCGCCGACGCCACCGGCTGAGGTACTTCCCTGAGGTCCCCCGACCGTCGAGGTGAGGGGTAGGGCTGCACCGGGAGCGGCGCGCCCGGAGATCGGACCTGCGTCGAGATCGGCGCCGGCGCCTGGCGGGTCTCCTGGTCCCGGGGCATCGCGGCGTCCGTCGGCTCGGTCGGCGGCGCCTACGACAACGCCCTCGCGGAGAGCACGATCGGGCTGTTCAAGACCGAGCTGACCAAGCCCCGGCGCCCCTGGCGAACCCTCTCGCAGGTCGAGCTCGCCACGGCCGAGTGGGTCGACTGGTACGACCACCGCCGACTCCACGGCGAGATAGGCCGCGTCCCGCCCGTCGAGTACGTGCTGAGTGAGGGCGCGTCAGCCCGCGGACCGTTTCCCGGTGGAACCGGTGAGGTCGGCCACCACCAGCCCGGCCGCCCGTACCGGGTCCCCGTCGGCGCGGGAGAGAAGCGCGGCCACGTCGTAGCCCGCGTCGGCCGTCTCCCGGTGGGTCAGCCGCATCCCGTGCACCGACTCGTAGCGCGGTGAGCTGAGCGCGGCGCCGATGCCGGGGCGCAGCCGCTCCAGCTCCGTCACGACCGTCCACGCGTCGTCCTCCAGCCGGGCCCGCCGTACCGGGTCGCAGGCCGCGACGGCCCGGTCGGTCTCGGGTGAGGGGTCGCAGGCGGCCAGCGCCGGCAGGAGTTCGGGGACGCCCAGGATCTCCGCCGCGTGGAGGGTGAAGGAGTGGGACCAGTCGTCGGCTTCCAGCAGTCGCGCGATCAAGGGGACAGCGCGGGGGTCGTGCCGTCTGGCGAGCCCTCGGGCGCCCTCCTCCCGGACCTCGCCGCACTCGTCGGTGGCGCACGTCCACAGTGCGTCCCGGATGGCGGCCGTGTCCTGCTCCAGTTGGAACCCCAATGTGAAGGCCGCCCAGTTGCGGACCTCCGGGTCCTGGTCCCGGGTCAGCCGGATCAGCGCCCGGACATCGGGCCCGTCCGACAGTCCGCTGGTGACGGAGGTGAACTCCGAGGCGACCAGACGCCGCAGGTCGGCGTCCTCGTGCCTGGACAGCCCGACCAGCACGGGAACGGCACGCCGGTCCTGCGCCCGGCCCAGGGCGCAGACGAGGGACGACAGCACAGAGTTCTCCGTCTCCACCTCGGCCAGCGCCAGCAACGCGGTCGCCGCCTCGCCTCGCAGCGCCTCATGCGTGTCGGCCGCGCTTCCCACCAGATTGCAGCCCACCTTCCGCTCCAGGACGTCGGTCGAGCGCAGCAACCCCGACCCGCAGCGCAACGCCGTCTCCCCGTTCCCCTCCTGCGCCTCCTCCCAGACCAGCGCCCAGTAGGCGTGCTCGTCGTGGTCCGCCTCCGAGGCCTGCGCCACTCGCGCCGCGGTCATCAGCCGCCCTGCCGGTCCCACCGCGTTGTCCATGGGCGCATTCTCGCCCGACGGCCTGGTGCCGGTCACCGGATTTCATCCAGATGATCACAGGCCGGCCGGTGGGTGAGGAGATCACCCACCGTGTCATCGACCGGATCGGTCTGCGGCACACCTACTTCCCGGTCCCGGGGGACATCACCGTGCAGGAGGCGCACCCCGAGGGCTACGACCGGCTGACGCCGGGCGGTCCGCTCACCGACGTGACGCGCCAGGACATGTCCTGGGGTTGGGCCGCGGGGGTGCTGGTCTCCACGAACACCGATCTGAACGGACGAGGACCGAGGGCAGGAGGGTGAGGTTCACTCCCGGAGTGGGGGAGACTCTCGATCGAGGCCCACTCGGTGCCCGTCGCACGGGGAAGTGTCCCGAAGGACCTGGAGCTGACCGCACGGTGTGAGGCCGGATGGTCGGTCGTCCACCGGAGGCGGGCGCGACATGGTCACGGCCGATCAGCTGAGCGACCGAGGGCGACCGCCGACCCGGGCCGCCTCAGGTGCGCCCGTAGCGGACCGCCTGGTCGGCGAACTCCCGGGCCATCTCCTCGGTCACGGTCGGCCGGGTGCGCCGGATGGCGTCCAGGTAGTCCTCGGTGCCGGGTTCGGTGCGTTCCCCCGTGTCGAGGGTGCGCTCGAAGACGGCCTGGGCGACCGCCATGGCGACCTGCCGGATGTCGGCGGGGGTGAAGCCGCTGCTGGCGCCGGCCAGCACAGCCGTGTCGGCCGCCGTGCCCGTCCTGGCGGTGTAGCCGGCCCAGAGGGCGTTGCGGGCCTCGTGGTCCGGCGGTCCCACCGGCAGGACGTAGTCGAACCGGCCGTGGCGCAGGAACGCCGGGTCCAGGGCGGCCACCGAGTTGGTGGCGCAGACGAGCAGCCGGCCCTCCCGGTCGCGGAACCGCACGATCGACTTGAGGAGCTCGTTGACCACGCCTACCCACGCGGGATCGGCGAGGCTGCGGGTGCCGGCGACCTCCTCGACCTCGTCGATGAAGACCAGCACGTGGTCCAGCTGCGCCATCTCCTCGAAGCGGCGGCCGAGCCCCGTGGCGAGCCCGTCCTCCGAGGCGAGTCGCGAGGGGAAGAACTCTACGAACGGCCAGCCGAGCCGACCGGCCACGGCCTTGGCGAAGGTGCTCTTGCCCGTGCCCGGCGGGCCGAACAGCACGACCGCGCGCGGCGGTTCCACCCCGTGGGCGTCCGCGAGTTCGGGATTGGCCAGCGGCAGCACCAGTCGCCGTTCGATGAGCTGCTTCTCGTCGGCCATCCCCGTGAGCTGCCCCCAGAGGCGGGCCTCGGGCACCACCGCGCCCAGCGAGGCCAGCACCGTCGTGCCTTGGCCACTCACCGCCCGCGGTTTCTCGAAGTAGGTGAGCCCCCGGTGAGGGCGGAACCCGGAGTTGCCCAGCGCGGCGGCGCCGGTCTCCTCCTCGGGCAGCAGGGCCGCGACGACTCGCGCCCCGGCATCCTGCAGTCGGTGCTCCAGCGCGGACAGCAGCGCCGTCCCCAGCCCGAGGTTCCGCCAGGCGGGGTGCAGCGCGATCCGCAGCACCCAGGCCCGGTCCCCGTCCACCCGGCCCACCGCCGCGCCCACCAGACGTCCGTCGGCCACCGCGACGACGCTCGGATTCTGCGCCTGCAGCGCGGCGACGAGCTCGGAGAGCCGGAAGACGGCGGGTCGGTCCGTGGTGGCGCTCTCACCGTCGAGCCGCACCACCGCTTCGAGATCGTCGGGAGTGAACTCCCGAACGTGCCACACCGCCATACCGAGCCTCGAACGTCACGCTTCCGGGCTTCCATCATCGTCCGTCCACCGCCCACCCGCTCGCCCGGAGGGCGGAGCCGCGGGTGCGATGCGTCGGCCGAGAGGCGCCGGTGCCCCCGGCCGCCTCGGTCGTTCCAGGCCGTTCAGACGGCGGTCGACGCGGCCGGGGCGTGGGTCCCGGCAGTCCCGCCCGCCGCCACCACGGCCGCCGGCGCGCGTCCGCTGGTCACGGAGGCCATCACCTTCCCCCCGGGCTGAAGCTGGCGGTCCCGCCTCCGGCGCCTCTCAACCCGTCCATCTCCCTCGGCGCGAGCGGCGCACTCGCCGCCTGCGTGTCGCTCGACCTGCACCACACCTCGGGAACGATCACGTTCACCGGCAGCGGGCCGCTCACCTGCCTGGGCGGCAACCCACCGGAAGCGCGGACGGGTCACGTGGTCTGATCCCGGCACCACCCCCTCCGACTTCACCTTCACCGGCAAGGGCGGTATGCCCCGACGGCGTGACCGCCCTGCCCCTGTCCGGCAGTGTGACGGCCGGCCGTCAGGCGCCCGGCGCACAGATCGGCGCCTGGCGCACCACCGAGCCCCACTCCGTCCGTCACCACCGTTCCACGCCCGATTCACTCGGCACTCGGCTCGTGTTAGCGTCCGATGATCCTGATCCGAGCTGCGCCCAGGCCCGTCGGCCGGAGCGCAACTCCATGGGGCGATCGGCGAGGGGGCACCACCATGGCAGCACCGGAGACGAATCGGCGGACGGCGGAGCAGCGGAACGGGTGGGCTGCCGGGCGGACGACCACCGCACCACCCCGAGCAGGACGTTCGGCGAGGGTCCTGGTCACCGATCTGGACGGCACGCTGCTCGGCGGCGACCGGGCCGACCGCCGCCGGCTGCACGACGCCCTGGCCCGGCACCCGGAGGTGACCGTGGTCTTCGCGACCGGCCGGGGGCTCTCCTCGGTACGCGAGGTGCTGCGGGAGCCGCTGGTGCCCAGACCGCGCTGGATCATCGCCGATGTCGGGGCGAGCGTCATCGACGGCACCGACCAGAGCCCGGTCGCGGACCTGCAGCACCGACTGCGCAGCGGCTGGCCCGGGGCCGACCGCGTGAGGGCCGCGATGCAGCGCTTTCCGGCGCTGGTCTACCAGCACGGCGTGGCTCAGGACGGCCGCTGCTCATTCCACCTGCGCCCGGACCAGCTGACCCCGGAACTGACCGAGACCGTCCGGGCACTGGGCTGCGGCTGGCTCTACTCGGCGGACCGCTACTTCGACGTGCTCCCGCCCGGTGCGAGCAAGGGCGGCGCGCTGGCGGCGCTGGCCGCCCAGCAGAACTGGCCGATGAGTTCCGTCCTGGTCGCCGGTGACTCCCTCAACGACCTGTCGCTGTACGGGCTCGGCGCGCACGGTGTGATCGTCGGCAATGCCGAACCCGCCCTGCGCGCCGCCGTCCCCGACGACCGAGCCGTCCACCGGCCCGACCGGCCCGGCGCCGCCGGCATCCTGGCTGCCCTGCAGGAGCTCGGCTGGGTGGAGCGGGACTATCCACTCGTGGTCGGCTACCACCGCCCGCCCGTCCGCCTGACGCCCGGCGGCTGGCGCCCGCCGGCGAGCCCGAACGGCATCCTGCCCACCCTGCGCAGCCTGTTCACCGCCAACCCGCAGGCCATCTGGGCCACCGCCGCCGTTCTCGGACCGCACGCCCGTCCCGGCCGCCTGGACGGGCACGACACCGGTCTGCCGCTCTCCTTCGTCCCGCTGACTCCCGCCGAGTGGGCCGCCTACTTCCACCGTGCGTGCAAGGAGACGCTCTGGCCGGTGCTGATGTCGCAGCCCCAGCGGCTGCGCTTCGACCCGGAGACCTGGACCGGCTACCGCGAGGTGAACGCCCGCTTCGCCGACCACATCGCCGCCCACGCAGCACCGGGCGCCACCGTGTGGCTGCACGACTACAACCTGTGGCTCGTTCCCGGGCTGCTCCGCCCGGTCCGCCCCGACCTGCGGATCGGCCTGTTCCACCACACCCCGTTTCCCGCGCCCGAGGTCTTCGCGGTCCTGCCCACCGCCGCCGAGATCCGCGACTCGCTGAGTCACCTGGACTGGGCCGGCTTCCACACCGAGACCTTCGCCGAACACTTCCGCCGGACCCTCGTCGGAAGCCGGGGCGCGGCCCGCGTCGACGTTCCGCGGATCGGTGTCCACCCGCTCGGCATCGACCGCGAGGCCATCGCCTCGGCGGCCCGGGCCAGCGTCCGTACCCGTTCCCCGGCCCGCACGGAGGCCCCTACCGACCCTCCCCGGGCCGGCTCGGCCGACGGGCCGCTCGTGCTCTCCGTCGAACGGCTCGACTACGCCAAGGCCCCCGTGCAGAAGGTCGATGCCGTCGCGGCCCTGCTCGCCCGGCGTCCCGAGCTGCGGGGACGACTGCGGTTCCGGCTGGTCTGCCCGCCTCCCGAGCCCGGCATCACCTCGTACGATGTGACCCGGCAAGTGCTGGAGCGCCGGATTGCTGAGGTCAACCAGACCTGGACGACGGGGAGTTGGAAGCCCGTCGAGTATCTTCCGCGCAGCCTGCCCTTCACCGAGGTGATCGACCACTACCTCGACGCCGACGTGCTCTGGGTGACCTCCCTGCAGGACGGGATGAACCTGACCGCGAAGGAGTTCATCGCGGCCCAGCGGGTCGTCGGCCGCTCCGGGGTGCTGGTGCTCTCCCGCCACGCGGGAGCTGCCGCCCAACTCGGTGCCGCGGCGCTGCTCACCGACCCCCACTCGCCCGGGGACCTGGCGGACACCCTGCACCGGGCGCTGACCCTCGGGTCCGACGAGCGCCGTCGGCGATTGGAACGCCTCGCCGACCTGCTCGGCGACGACCATCCCGCCGTCTGGGCCGCCGAGATCACCGCCGCCATCCGCGGCGACGACTCCCCTGATGCCTCCCGTGATGCCTCCCGGGAGGGCTCCGACGCGATGTCGGTCGCCGAGCGGTGACGGTGCGCGGAGCCCGCCGTCGGCTCTCGTGCGCCGGAACCGGCGGCGCAGGCTGGGGGAGGGGCCCCACCGGCGCGACGTCGCCACCTCCCACCCGCATGCGTGTGCGGTGTTCAGGACCTGCGACGGGCCGCCCCCGGGTAGGACACCCTTCGTTCCGTGCCGTCACGCCGACACGGCCACCTGCCTCGTCCGCCGCCCAGCGGATTGTCGGGGGGGGGGAATCACCATGCCGCCGCGAGTTCTTGACCGACGGGCAGGACGCCGGAGACCTCTCCTCATGGCGACGGATCGCGGTTCGGAGTGTCCCGTGTCGCCCGGCCGGCCGTCGCCCCCGGCGGGCGGTACTACGCGAAGGACGGCCGCCGGCCGAAGGGGCGGCGCCGCGGGCGGGTGGCGGTCGTGGCGTCGTCACGCTTCGCCATCCCGGCCAGCCGGTCCGCCTGGTGGCCGGTCAGCCGGGGCGGCGGGCCCGAGCCGTTGTCGGCGCGGCTGTGGAGTGGGATCAGGGCGGTGACGAGTGTCAAATAGTCGCTCATTCCAAGGTTCCTTTCGGTCTTCATCCTCTGACCTCAAGGGTGACGTATCGTCATGACGACAGTTTTGCAGGCGTGTCTCGTGTGGGTGGCCGTGAGGTGGACGTCAGGCCCTGGACGTTACCGGGGGCCGCGCGAGTGTTACGGCATGCGTGATGGGGGAGGCTGGAACGTCGACGAACCAGGCAGGCGGCACGGCGTGCGGATCCCCACGACCGTGACCCGGCGGGACGACCCGCGGGCCTTGGTCGGGCCGGCCGGTGAGTGGAACGCGACGACGCGGCCGCCGACGAGCAGTTCCGACATGCAGCCCTGCTCCACCAACCTCGCCGGCGGGCTGCGGCCACCTTCCCCGCCCGTAGCCGGACACCACCCCTGCCCCGTCCGGCGCCGTATCGCCGACGTCACCGCCGGCCCGGTGGCACCGTCGGTGCTTTCGGGTCAGTGGCCTGCGGCTTGATGCGGGGCATGTGACATGAGCGGCCCCATATCCAGCCGACAGGCGTGGGCGCCACGGTCTGGCGACAGCGCCCCGCCAAAGCCACAGAGCCGGCCCGGGCGCTGGGGCGCGGTGGCGCGGTTCGTGGTCGTGGAGCAAAAAGGCCGCCCCCGCATTTCTGCGGAAACGGCCCACGCCCTGCATGGAAGCTGAGCTGATCAGCAGGATTTGTACCTGCACCCCCGACGCCCAAGCGATCCCGCTATCCCTCGACCGAAGGGCCGGGTCGGGATTTCGCGATCACGAGCCGCAGAATCAGGGCTCCTGCTTCTCTGATCTGCATCTGCACCTCCTCGTGATCGTCCTGCCGGTAAGTCCTCCGGCGCTGTCCAGGTTACTCCGGGAAGGCGCGAATTGGGGCAATTCAGCTGCACCGGCGGTGGACCGCAACGCGGGCCGCAGCCGCAGCCGATGCTCACAGGATCGATCTGGTCCGGGTGTCGCGGGGTAGCCGGGGCGAGGCTCAGACGACAGGACGCCGGTGTGGCGCTCGCGCGGCCGCGTCGGACAAGGCAGGTGCGCCGGCCATGAAGGGGGTCGCCGGCGGGATGGAGGTGCCCGTGGCGGAATCGGCACATGAGAACCGCAGGGCCGCGGTGGACCGGTCGGAGGGCTTCGGCGGGCGGCTGCCGGGCCAGCTGTTCGACCGGGTTCACGAGATGGCGCCCTAGCTCGTCGCCCCGCTGGTGGAGGAGGAGGTGCGTGCCTGCTCTGAGATCGCGCCCCGGGAAGTGCCCCCGCCATCGGCGCGCACCCTGCGCGGACCGTGGCAGCAGCGGACCCCAATGCTTGAACAGGCCTGGCCGGTGATCAGCCTGCGGGGGCGCGGCGGGTGCCGGTCGCGAATGTCTTACGTCCGCCGCCCACGACTGCCGGGCCAACGTCGGCCTATGGCTCGGCGTCCAGGCCGTCGTCGTTCCACCCTGCTCGGATGCGACGACGCGGCAGGAGGCCTTGCGATCATGCGAGGTTCGGACGATACGAGGAGTAGCCTGGGCATCACCGAAGGTACTTCGCATGTCGGCACTTGACACCGGCGTCGTCTCCGGCGAACGGCTATGCCGGATCCGGGCCCCGCTCGGGTTCGGAGACAGGCCCATTGATCATGACTGCGATCCTCGACCGTGCGCCGACCACCTCTGAATCCGCCCTGCGGCTCTCCCTGGCGCCCGGCGGGCGGGCGGGTCGGCTGGACGGGGCCTGGTGGCCTCGGTCTCGTGACCTTCTTCTCGAACTCCCCGACCTGGCCGCGGCTCTCGACAAGCAGTGGGGCCGGGTCACCCGGATCACCGTGAACCCCGCACAGTGGCCGGTCATCCCCCGGCGGATCCCGGTCGCGGGCCACACCGTCCACGCGGGCTGGTTCACCCTGGAACAGGACGAGCACGTGGTCACGGTCTGCTCGTACGCCCCCCGTCGCCTGAACCTGCTGGTCGTCCCGCCGCAGACAGATGCCGTCGATGCCGCCCGACTGATGGCCGAGGCGGCCGACCCCGCGAACACCAGGACCGCGAGCGCCCTGCTCGCCGCCGGGACGGTCGGCGGTGCGGCACCGCCGAAGGCCCGTTCCGACTTCCTGCCGTCGGCCGTAGCACCCGCCGACGGCGCGGGTGCGGCCGGCGAGCGAGCGGATCTCGCCCGGAGCCGGGCCGCCTCCTGGCCGGTTCCCGCGTAGTCGAGCGGCCCCTGCGCTGCCAGGATCACCGTCCGGGCCGGCGAAGCCGACCGGAACGATCGGCGAGGCCGTCCCCATAGGACAGGCCCTGGGCGGTGACGCCGACCACCCCGAGCACGATCGCCATGATGACCAGGAACAGCGAGAGTGCCAGTGCCGGTTGGGCCTCCCTCTGAATCTGGCCGAGGCCACCGGCGGACCGGCGGTGGGCCGGGAACCGTCCCCCGCGCCTCGGCGAGGGCGCCGGCGGCGGGCCTGATGCCCCGCACTCTCGGGGTGGCCCGGTCCCCTGGGGTGTCGGTCGCCGGTCTGGTTCGTGGCGGAGTCCACCGGTCGCGGTTGATGGACGTTCCCCGGCTTCTTGTGGCGGGACGTGGCCATCGGCATCAGCGGGCCGGCCCTGGCCTTGCCGAGGCGGGTAGGGGACTGGCCTGCCCGCGCAGCCGACCGGCGGCTGCGGCAGCCTGACTGTTCGTCCCGGTGGGCTTCGGCGCTTCCGTGGTCGTCATCTCGGCATCTCGGCGCGGGAGCAGCGCCGTTGAGGACGAGGTTGGTGATCTGCCGGCTGGCTGGCTTGTTCCGTGTTGAGCCGGTTGGTGTCGCCCGATGCCATGCGGGCGAGCACGGGGAGACGAGGACGTCGGCGAGAAGGTCGAGGTCGATGACGGGACGGATCATGGGTGACCGGGCCCAGAGCAGGCCACCCGGCCCGCTGCGCCTGCACCCATCGGCCGAGCGGCTCACCCTGTCCAGGGGCAAGGTGGTCCAGTCGGCCAAGCCGTCGGAGGCCAGCCACCACAGCCGGGCACTGGCATAGGCACGCTGCCGGGCGGCCGGCCCGATGTACCGGGTCCGGCGGGGAGTTCGCCGTACTCCGGGGTGTCCGCGCTTGTACGGTGTGGGTGCGGTCGCCGTGTGGTCGATCCGCCCAAGCGCCTGTGGGACCCGACCGAGGCAACCGTGGAACGGCCCGTTCCCCAGCCTGACTGGATGCCTCCCAAACCCGAAGTCAGCTCGCGGCGCGGCACCGTCGTGCGTGCCACCGTCCGGACGCGGGTGCGAGTCCGTGGAAAGATCCCCCGCCTCCACTGCCACATGACGGCGGGTCGACGACGTGAGAAAGACATGGACCACTCAACGAGCGCGGAACAGCCGGCCGAGCCGGTGCCGCCCGACTTCCCGGCCTTCGCGGTGTCGCGGGGCCGACACCTGTTGCGCACCGCCTTCCTGCTCACCGGCGGCGACGCCCACCTGGCCGAGGACCTCCTTCAGGAGGCACTCGGGCGCATCTTCGTGAAGTGGCGCCGGATATCCCGCCTGGACAACCCGAGCGGGTACGCCCAGACCGTGCTGGTGAATACCTTCCTGTCGTACCGGCGGCGGCGCAGCAGCTCGGAGCGGGTGACCGACACCCTCCCGGACATCGCGGTGGACGGCCCGGACCCGACGCTGCGGCTGACCCTGTTGCGCGCCCTCGGCGAACTCCCGGCGCAGGACCGGGCGGTGCTCGTGCTGCGGTTCTGGGAGGACCGCAGTGTCGAGGAGACCGCCGCGGCGCTACGGCTGAGCAGCACGGCGGTGCGCTCGCGCAGCAGCCGGGCGCTGGCCCGGATGCGCGCCACGCTCGGCGACACAGGTGGCCGCACCACAACGGATCCCACTGGCAGGAAGGCGGTGCTCGGTCGTGTCCTTTGAGGATGAATTCGCCCAGGCCCTGCGCGGCGCCGTGGCGCTCGCGCCCGAACCGGGGCTGCACACCCTAGCGGCCGCCGCGCAACGTCGCGGCCGGCGCCGGCGCAACCAGCGGCGGGCCCTGGCGGTCAGCGGGCTGGCAGCCGTGCTCGTGGTCGCCGTGAGCCTCACCGCCGTCGTCGGTGGCGGCTCGCACGCGGCCCGCCCGGCCACCGAGCCGGTGCGGCCGATGACCGCCGAGGAGTCGGTCGGACTGTTCACCTCGCTGCTGCCACCGGGGAAGTCCCGCGTGCTGTTCGCCGCGACGCCGGCCGAGGCGGGCCCGAACGGCGACCGGTACCAGACCGGGGGCACGGTGCTGTTCGACGACGGCAAGGGGGAGAGCATGATCTCCTACACCGTCAGCCGCACCGAACTCACCCCGGAGGCGGGCGCCGTCTGCATGGACGGCTTCAGTGAACCCCAGGAGGCCTGTGAGCGCGCCGTCGACGCCGACGGCTCCGCGCTGGTGGTCGACAAGCTCAAGGACCGGAACTCCGACAGCCACCGCGAGTGGCGCGCCACCTGGGCGGCGCCGGACGGCCGACGGGTGACGATCATCGAGCACAACGGGCAGCCGGCCACCCCCAACCGGGAGAACCCGCCGCTCGACGCCGAGCAGCTGCGCGCCCTGGTGACCGCTCCGGCCTGGGCGCGGCTCTTCGACGCCCTGCCGGCGCGGGACATCGCGCCCAAGCCACCGACGCCCGAGCCCGGTCCGAAGGCGGAGGATCTTCTGGCGGCGCTCGTCCCGCTGCTCCCGCCGGGTGCCGTGCCCTCCGGGCAGGACGGCCGGAACGGGCCGCACCTCACGGTGACGTACGAGGGGCGCACCAGCATGCTCTCGGTCAGTGTCACCGAGCCGGGCGAGCGGGGCGTCAAGGACAAGGAGTACGCCGAGGCGGAGGGATCGGCGGGCCCGCTGGCGGTCCGGGAGCGCCGGCCGGACGGCAGCACCGTCGTCACCAACATGTTCGGCAACGGCAAGACGGCGGTCGACCCGGTCCTGCACTGGGCGGCGGCGGTCCACTACGCCGACGGCCGGGCCATCGAGATCAACGAGTGGAACGGGGAGAACGGCTACACCTTCCGCCCGGGAAACCCGGCACTCGGCGTCGACCAGCTCAAGGCGATCGTCACCGCCCCGGTCTGGCTCCGCTGACCCGGGGGCCTCCCACCGCCGCACGGGGAGCAGCGGTGCGAGGCCCCATCCGGCACCGCCCCACCGGCCCCGGCCGCCACCCTCCCGACCCGCGAAGCCCCCGGGCCCGAGGCCGCGCTGGCCGCAACCGCCCGTACCCGACGCATCTGGCTAGGGTCGTTCGAAGTACTGCAGGACGCCGCCGACCGAGAAGCACACCGCGCCGGCGAAGGTTCCCCAGTTCGCGATGTCGGCGTTGAGCGGACTGCCGGTTTCCGGGCGGGTGAAGGCGGCCAGCGCCGACGCCATGAAGAGCACGGACCCGACCTGGTCGACCACCACGATCCACCAGCCGAGGTTGCGCGCGTGCAGGCACGGGGGGCCGTGACAGGCCTCGACCAGGGCGAGATGTCCGGAGATCAGGAACAGCGCGCACCCACCATGTCGGGGGACCAGACCAACCGGTTGACCTGCTGGGCCGAAAGCCCTTGAAGGAACGAGTCCAGCAGGTTCACGCCGAAAACGAGGGTGCCCACGAACAGGACGAAGGTGCTCAGCCAGTCGATCCGCGTGGGCTCGTAGCTCCACCACCGCCAGCCACCCGTCGCCAGCGAGTCCGTTTCACCCGAGCGGCGCGGGGCGTTGACCGCCTGGAGCAGCGAGGCGTAACCGCCGGTGTTGAAGAACAGGCCTCCCGCGAAGTAGATCGAAGCGGCCGCGGTCGCGCCGGCCGAGCCGATCTCGGTGACGGCTGTCCCCAGGGCGAAGAGGGCACCGCCGAGCGTGAACGCGACGGCCGCGACGGTGTTGAGGATGCGCAGCCGATGAAGTGCCGTGTCGTCCGCGGTGCGCGGCGGACCCTCCGTCCCTTCCTCGGCGCGGATCCTGAGCGTCCCGCGCTTGCGTGCCAGGCGCGACTCCCAGACGGCCGAGCCTCCCTCGGCCGGCCGCCAGGTGAGCCGGGTGGTGAACGGTCCGGCGCCTTCGGCGCGCTCGTCGGGGTGATCCACGGGCCGAGCCTAGTCCCACGTGCTGCCCCAGCCCGGGACCGAAGGCATGTCATCGTCGGGTAGACGCGGGAGGCGGCGTGGTCAGGCCACCGGTCGTAGTCGCGAGCGAGGCGCCGGTGGAGCACAAGGATGGCGGTGGCGGTCGGACCGCCCCCACCGTCGACGCGACCTCTCCGGGTCACCGAGCTGCGCCTGCGCCTCGGAACCGGTCTCGCGCTGACCCTCAGCTGATGGTCCGCCAGGTGTCGGGGAGGGGCTGGAGACAGACCTCGCGGTGTGCTCGGGGTTGTCCCCGCTGAACGCTTCCCGGTCCGGCCGGCGGCGCTCTGCTCGACCGGCAGCAGTCGGCGCCCACCGGGCTGAGGGGGCACGGAAGCGTCGACGGCGGACTCGGAGAAGCGCAGGGAGAGCCTGCGGCGGCCCGTCATGATCGCCAGTCTCGCAGACGCGGCCGCGGAGGTCGGACTGCGATCACCGGTGGTGCTCTGGCCTGGCTGGAGGTCAATGCTGAGGGCCCGGCGGCGGCCCGGGACCTCGCGGAGAGTTCATGTGATCAGGCCTGGCGGGCCTGGCGTCCGGTGTCGCCACCTGGTGCGGCGCAGAGGGAGGGCGTTGTCCTTGCCGCCGGCCCTGGGATGAGACGGGGTAGTACACGGTTTCGTCGAACGGGCGCCGCGGCCTCGGGGCGAGGTGTCAGAAGAACGTCCGGAAAGCATCACCCACCAGCGTTCTGAGTCCTGGCAACCTGATATCCCCGCCAAACGCAGAGGAGCAGCTGCTCGAGAGGGCTGCATCGCCGTTTCGGTGCCTCGGGGCCAAGGATGGATTCACGGAGGAACTATGAGGTCAAGGGCCGGACGCCGTGCTGCGGTACTCGCAACAACCGCAGCACTGACCGTCGGCGTGCTCGCCACGACAGCGGGAAGTGCTTCAGCCGACGACTATGTTCCGATCAACGTCGGGCATTGGGTTGGCCTCTACGACGCTCCCAACACTCAGTCCAAGGACCCCGACGGGTGGGCCGACGTTCCTCCGGGTGGTGCGATCATCGCCCAGTGCTGGACTGTCGGCGAGAGCGTCGGGAACTACGGCAACACGTGGTACCGCACGAACCGGATCTACTGGAACGACGGGCATGGATGGACCAACATATCGCCCTCCGTCTATGTCTTCGCCGGGTATGCGGACGGCAACGCGCGCTCGGTGAACCGGGATCCCAACATTCCCCGGTGCTGACGGCACCCGCCGTTCGGCCGGCCTCTGGGACGGCCTGTCGCCGGGGGCAGTGCCCTCCTTCCACACCAGTCGGCACAGGTCGTACCGGTACTGCTTGGTCTCCATGGCGACGCGGCCCCTTCGGTGGCGAAGTAGTACTGGTACCACCAGGTGTGCTCGGTCTTCGTCGGCAGCGGGTTCTGCTGCGAAGGGATGTCGACGATGAGGTAACCGCTCGCCGCCACCAGGGCCTTGACCCGTTCGGGCCACAGCGTCGAGATGGTGCCGGCGGCGCGAGAGCCCCAGTCGAATCCGGCCAGCACGGCCTTGTGGATCTTCAGGGCGCCCATCAGGGCGATGACGTCGAGGGTGATCGCGGACTGCTGCCCGGTGCGGACGGTCGTGGGAGACAGGAAGTGCGTGGTGCCGTGGCCTCGCAGGTACGGCACGATCACCCTCTGGATGTGGTAGGGCCGGCCGTGCAGGCAGATGACCACGGGTTCGTGCTTCGGCCCGGCCTCGGCGTAGCCGATGTCGAGCACGCCGGCCTGGACCCGCTTCAGCTCGGTGCACGTGGTGTGCGTGCCCGGGGTGATAGTCGGGATGACCGGGGCCGGGCGGCCGGGCCGATCGGAACCGGCGGCGAAGGCAGCGGGCGCGGTTGATGCCGCGCAGATCGACACGACCGTGGCCCCACGCCGAGACCGACTCTGGTCCTGAAGCAAACCCCGTCATCCTCATCCACGGTGCGTGGTTCCACAGATTCTCCTGGGAGGGCAGGGCTGGGCCGAACGGTTCACCCCGCACGGTCGCGCGGTGCGCGTCCCGAGCTGGCCCGGTGGGGCCCCCACCGTCGAGCAGGTCCGCCGCGATCCCGGCCCGCTGCGCGACCTCGGGCTCACCGCGCTCACCGCCCACTACGAGACGATCGCCGCGCTCGTCCCGGGCGGCAGCGCGCCCGACACGGCGGGCGGGGTCGGCACCGTGACCGACTGGCGACCGAGGTGGAGTTCCTGCTGCCGGGCGGCCGGCGCAAGGTACGCCCGACCGGTGAAGCTCCGGTGCCGCCAATCAGTAGGATTGCTGCGGCCGACCTCCGCGCGGCCGGGTCGAGGACCGCAGCGAGCCGTCAGGAACGGTCTCCAGCGCGCGAGTCGGGTATCTGGAACGGGTGTGGACATGGCTGGTCCGGTGGGTGCCGTCGTGCTCTTGTCGAGCGAGGAGTTCATCGCGGGTGTCGAGGAGGTCGCCTCGCGTTTCGACGCGGCGACCTACCCGCAGCGGGAACTCCCCGCCGATGACTGGGCCGTTCTGACAGCTGCGGGTGTGCTGCTGCCAGTGCTGCCGGCCGAGTACGGGGGCCGTGACAGCCACGTGGAGATGTGTCGCGTCGTCGAGGTCCTGGCCGAGCAGAACCTGGCCGTCGCCGTCTACACGGCGATCGTCACCGGGCTGGCGCTGCGGCCGGTGGTGCGCTGGGCGGGGGAGGAGGCCAGGCGCGAGATCCTGCCCCGGTTCGCCGGTGTACGGGCACCCGCGGCGGGTTTCGCCTCCACCGAGCCGGGGTGCGGCTCGGCGATGTCGGGCCTGACCACCGTGTTCGAGGAGGTCCAGGGCGGCTACCGGATCCGCGGCCGGAAGCACTGGCAGGCGCTGAGCGCCACCGCGTCGTGGTGGGTGGTCGTCGCCAAGCGGGAGGGTGACGGCGGTCGCGAGTACGCCTGCTTCCTCATGGAGCGCGGCGACGGGTTCCGTACCGCGCAGCGCTACGAGGCGCTGGGCCTGAAGGTGATCGACTACGGGATCAACGACATCGACGCCTTCGTCCCCGCACACCGGCGCCTCGACGCCGGGGCGGGGAACCTGAGCTCGATGGTGGACATCTACCTCGCGGGGCGCGCACTGATCGGGGCGCTGGCCTTCGGCTTCCTGAACCGCATCGCCCGCGAGGCACGCGCCTACGCCGACGCCCGCGTCATCGGGAGGGCCCCGCTTTCTGCGATCGGCTTCGTCCGCCACCGGCTCGGAGCGATCGACAGCGCCCGCACGGTCTGCGCGGCGCTCAACCACTACGTCCGGACGGCGCTGGACCTCAGGACCGACCTCACCCCGGCTTTCCCCGCCATCCAGGCCGTCAAGACCGTGGCCACCGAGTTGATGGTCAGCTGCGCGAACCACTACCAGCAACTTGCCGGCGGTGAGGGCTACCGGTCCGACTCACCGACGAACATCGCCGCCCAGGCGTTCTTGGACTCCCGGGTCTTCACCGTCTTCGACGGCACCAACGACCTGCTGAGCCAGCAGCTCGCCCAGTACTGCGTGGACAGCTCGGACGGCCTCGTCCTCAGTGCCTTCCTGGCCGTCTGGGCACCGACCGCGCCCGCCGTCTCGGCGCACGGCTACGACCTGAGGTTCCTCGACCGCGAACTCCGCCAGGAGCACTCGGTCCTGGCCGGGCGGGTGATCGCCTACGTCTTCGCCGCGGCCCGCGTCCTGGAATGGGCGGCCGAGACGGGTGCCGACGCCAACCGCGCCCGCACGGCAGCCGAGTTCCTCACGGCCGACATCGACCGCGTCCGCGTGGAGTTCGACCTCCTGGACCGCCTCACGGCCAACGGCTGAACCGCGGCCCACCCGGCCCCCCGCACGGACGGCAGCGGAGGCCGCGTCTGCGGATGCCTCGTCCGGTCCTTGTCCGGTCCTCGTCCGGTCCTTGCCTCGACGGACGCCCTCCCCCCAGCGGGGGAGGGCGTCCGGGCGTTCCCCGGGTACCCGGGCGGTGGCAGTGGCCGCAGCCCGCACCCCGGTCAATCGACCTGGGTGGGGGCCTGCCCGCTGTCGCTGCCGCGCCGGGCCGACGGTCGGGGCGGGGATCGGACCGCTGTCCGGCCGCGGTCAGCCGAGGCCGCGGGCGTCCTGCTTCAGCGCGGTGTCCACCGTCAACGCGGTCGCCACCACGAGGCTGAGCAGCGGGTCGGCGAGCGGGCGGTGGATCTGGAGAACGTAGTTGTCGGCCGTGGTGAACATCGTCTTCGCCAGGCCTTCCCAGGTCTTGGTGATCCGGGCGATCTCGGTGTCCGTCTCGTCGACGATGGAGAAGTTCCAGGCCCGCCAGTTCTCGGCCTTGACGGCGCCGACCTTCTGCCCGCCGACCTCCATCGCGAAGTTGATCTTCCCGATGGCATTCTGCTGGACGATCTGGCCGACCTCCTGACCGTCCGGACGCTGCACGACCACCCGCGACTTGATGAGCTTCGCCGGGCGGGTCAGCAGTAGCACCGGGCTGCCCTGCGCGTCACGGATCTCCAGCTTGTGGGTCAGGTACTGGTCGAGGGAGGAGAGCAGCCGGACGACCTTGCGCAGGGCGCTCTGGCCGACCTGAACCACCGACCCCAGGGCGGCCCCATGCTGGTCGAAGACCGCGTACTCGTTGGTCAGCTCGATCAGCTTGGCCTTCTGGTTCACCACCAGGACCGGCTCGGAGAAGAGGGTGCCGCCGCCACCGGAGACCGGCCCGACGCCAGCCTGCCGCTGCACCTGGCGCTGCACCTTGGCGGAGTCGTCGACCGGAGCGGCCGACTGCCCGGGGAAGCCGGGGGTGTTCGTGTTCTGGGACATGGCGGGCAGGCTAGGCTCAACCCTCGCCCGGTAGCCAGGTCGTTTCGGCTCGACCCGGTCCGCCGCGGACTGCTGATCGGGCCCGCGACCTGCAAATTCGGCCGCCGCGAGCGCAGTTGGCCGACCTTCCGACAGTACTGATGTGGCCGATGTCACACCCGGGGAGCGCGCTGCGCGGCGCCTCGCCGCCCATGGCCGCTGGACCTGGACCTGGACCTGGACCTGGCACGGCACCAGCTCTTCGGCCGTGCCTGCCGACCGACGGGGCGACAGCTCGCCGACCTCGAAGCGCGCTCCGAGCACCCGGCAAGCCCGACGAGTGCGATCCGAGCTGCTCCATCGGCCGGTCACCTGGAGCGGCACCCCGATCCCTGTCGTGGCTTTCGGGTCGCCCCACGAGCCCGAGCGGTCGGCCGCGGCGCACAGTCGGGGGTCGGAGGTGCCCCGGCCACCGGCCTACTGCAACGGTGCTTGCCGTGACGAGGCTTCAGCTCTTGGGCTGTGGCCTCGTCTCTTGTAGTGGCCGGTCCGGGCCTGGTGTCGGCGTCGGCGGCGCCATCGGGACCAGTGCAGGACGTGATCGATGCTGCGGCGGACAGGCCGGGTGAGATGCGTGATCAGCCGGCGGATCTCGGGGACGGCGAGGGGTATCAGGTCTGGCGTTCGAGTAGGTTCGGCCCCTTTCGAGCTGCTGGGCCCGCATGCGCGGGATGCAGCCGGCCAGGCCCGGGAGCGGGTGCTCCGAAGCACCGAGCAGGCCCGGGAACGGGTCAGCCACGGGGTGGCCGACGCACGGGAACGGGTCAGCCACACCGCCGAGCACGCCCGGGAACTCGTCGGCCACGGCGCGGACCAGGCCCGGCACGCCCTGGAGGAGGGGCTCGGCGGGGCCACCGACAGCCTGCGCGCCGGGGCGGTGCGGGCGAAGGCGGGTTTCGCGGGTTTCGCCGACACGGCCGGGTCGGCGGTCGCGCGCGACGGGGAGGGCCCGGCCCGGGACGTGGTGCTCCAGCGCGCCCGGTACGCCGGGCCGGTACTGGCCGCCGCCGGTGCCGCCATGCTCGTCGCCGCCGCTGTCGTGGCGCTCTCCCGCCGCCGGGCCTGACGCGCCCCTGAAGGACCGCCCGGCACCGGCCGCCCGGGTTGCGCGGCGCGGTCGCGCTCGCTCCGGGCGGCCCCCGGGGGCCCGCCCGGCCGCCCTGCGGCTCTCACCCGC
>NZ_JBHWUI010000031.1:0-64042 GCF_042737525.1 Kitasatospora sp. NPDC059973
GCGGGCCCCCCGGGGCCCGTGCCCCAAACCCGGGTGTGTAAAATTACATCCGGGGGGGGGGGGGGGGTTCCGGGTGGGGGGGGGGGGGGGGGGGGGGGGGGGGGGGGGGGGGGGGCCCCCCCCCCCCCCCCCACCGCGGGGCTCAGACGGACCGGCCGACCAGCTCGTAGCCGGCCTCGTCGACGGCCGCGCGGACCTGGTCGTCGTCGAGCGGGGCGGCCGAGGAGACCGTCACGGTGCCGGCCTTGGCGTCGGCCGCCACCTGGGTGACGCCGGCCAGCGCGGTGAGCTCCTTGCTGACCGAGCTCTCGCAGTGGCCGCAGCTCATGCCGGTCACGGTGTAGGTGATGGTGCTGGACATCGGGGCCTCCGGGAGGTCTGTTCGGCCGCGGGCGTGCGCCCGGGCTCCCACTCTTGATGACACCATACCCCTGCGGGGTATTCCCCGAAGGGGGTGGTGTGGTGCGGATCGCATCGGGGACGCGGTCCGACAGCAGAGCGTATGCGCCCGGACACGCTGCGCCCGAATCCGCGCCGCCCGGCGGGCGCGTCCGGGGCGGCCGCCTCCCGGGGGGTGCGGACGATGAGCGTCCGTTATGTTCGAGAGGTGTTCCCGATCCGCCGAGCCCAGTCGCCCGCGGCCCCCACCGCCACGGGACTGCCGCCGGAGCGGCGGCGCGGCGCGCTGCTGGCGGCCGACCTCCAGGACGTACCGCTCTGGCGCCGGGCGAGCCCCGCGCTGATCGCGATCGTCCTGGTCGGGCTGGCCGACCTGCTCTCCGGCAAGGACCGCTACCTCGCCCCGCTGATGACGGTCGTCCCCACCATCGCCGCGCTCACCCTGCGGCCGCTCGAACTGCTGATGGTCTGCCTGCTTGGCCTGTTCGCGGTCTTCGGCCTGAGCCACTACGACGAGGTCGACAACGTCAACGACGAGCGCTTCCTCTACGGCGCGATGGTCAGCTATCTGCTGCTCACCGTGTTCTCCGCCTGGGTGGCCAAGATCCGCATGCGGCGGGCCGCCGCCTTCGCGGCCGTCAGCTCCGTCGCGGAGGCCGCCCAGCGCGCGCTGCTGCGGCTGCCCGGACCGGTGGTCGGTCCGCTGCACCTGGCCGTGCGGTACGTGTCCGCCGCCGACGCCTCCCGGATCGGCGGGGACCTCTACTCCGTGCTGGAGACCCCGCACGGCACCCGGGTGGCGGTCGGCGACGTCCGCGGCAAGGGGCTCGGCGCGGTGCAGACCGCCGCCGTGGTGCTCGGCTCGTTCCGGGAGGCGGCCTACGACGAGGCCGGGCTGCGCGGGGTCGCGGCGCGGATCGAGGCCAGCGTCGAGCGGCACGCCCCGGACGGGGAGTTCACCACCGCGCTTTTCGCCGAGTTCCGGGTGCCGGGCGTGATGCAGCTGCTGCAGTACGGGCACGTCCCGCCGATCCGGGTGGACCACGACGGCGGCGCGCACGTGCTGCACGCGCCCGACCCGTGGGTGCCGCTCGGCCTGGGCCGGCTGGCCGTCGGCGAGCCGGCCACCTGGGAGCAGCCGTTCGGGCCCGAGGACGTGCTGGTGCTCTGCACCGACGGCGTGATCGAGGCGCGGCACCGCGAGAACGGCGACTTCTACCCGCTGGCGGAGCGGGTCGGCCCGCTGGTCCGGGGCGCGGCCCGCTCCGCGACGGAGCTGGAGGCGGCGGTCGGCCGGGTCTACGCCGACCTGCTGGAGCACACCGGCGGGGAGCTGCGCGACGACGCGCTGCTCCTGCTGATCTCCCGGACGGACCGGTAGGGCCGGGGCCGCTCCGGGGCTACTCCGCGCCGACCACCTCCGCCAGGGCGCGGAAGAGCAGGGCGGTGGAGGTGGCGCCCGGGTCCTGGTGGCCGACGCTGCGCGGGCCCAGGTAGGAGGCGCGGCCCTTGCGGGCCTGGAGCGGCACGGTGGCCAGCGCGCCCTGCTCGGCCGCGTCCGCCGCGGCCCCGACGGCCCGCGGCAGGTCGGCGCCGGCCGCCACCGCCTCGGCGTACGCGGCCAGCGCCGGGGTGTAGGCGTCGACGATGGTCTTGTCGCCCGGCTCCGCCTTGCCGAGGGCCTGGACCGCCCGCAGCCCCTCGGCCAGCGCCTCGCCGAAGGCGGCCGGGTCGGCCGGCCCGGGCAGTGCGGCGCCCAGCGCGCGGAAGGCCTTGCCGTACAGCGGGCCGGAGGCACCGCCGACCTTGGAGATCAGCGTGCTGCCCGTTGTGCTCAGGACCGCCCCCGGGCTGTCGGGGGCGAGCGAGTCCAGTGCGGTGAGCACGGCGGTGAAGCCGCGCCGCAGGTTGCTGCCGTGGTCGCCGTCGCCGATCGCGGAGTCCAGCTCGGTGAGCCGCCCCTGTTCCTCGTCGACCGCGGCCGCGATCGCGCGGACCCAGGCCTCGGCCAGTGCGGTGTCGAAGTCCATGACCGTCCCTCCTCCGTCAGGCCCGCTTGAGGGCGGGGGTGTCCACCGGGGCGTCCCAGAGTTCCAGCAGCCGGGCGTCGGCCTTGGTCAGGGTGAGCGAGAAGCCCGCCATGTCCAGGCTGGTCACGTAGTTCCCGACCAGGCTGCGGGCCACCGTGATGCCGCGCTCGGCGAGCCGGGCGGCGACCTCGCCGAAGACGACGTACAGCTCCAGCAGCGGGGTGCCGCCGAGGCCGTTCAGCAGGGCGATCACCTCGTCGCCGGCGCTCAGGTGGTGGTCGGCGAGCACGGTCTCCACCACCTCGGCGGCGAGCTCACGGGCCGGGCGGAGCTTCTCGCGGCGGCGGCCGGGCTCGCCGTGGATGCCGACGCCGACCTCGATCTCGTCCTCCGGCAGGTCGAAGCCGGGCTTGCCGGCGGCCGGGGTGGTCGCGGCGGTCAGCGCGATCGCGAACGACCGGGAGGCCGCGTTGACCCGGGCGCCCATGGCGGTGACCTCCTCCAGCGCGGCGCCGCGCTCGGCCAGCGCGCCGGCGATCTTCTCCACCAGCACCGTCGCGCCGGTGCCCCGGCGGCCGGCCGTCCAGGTCGAGTCCTCGACCGCGACGTCGTCGTCGACCAGCACCGTGCGGACCTCGATGCCCTCCTCGGTGGCGAGCTCGGCGGCCAGCGCGAAGTTCATCACGTCGCCGGTGTAGTTCTTGACGACGAAGACCACCCCGGCGCCGGAGTCGACGGCCTTGGCGGCGGCCAGCATCTGGTCCGGCACCGGGGAGGTGAAGACCTCGCCGGGGCAGGCGGCGTCCAGCATCCCCGGGCCGACGAACCCGCCGTGCAGCGGTTCGTGGCCGGAGCCGCCGCCGGAGACCAGGGCGACCTTCGACGCCGCCGGGCGGACCGCGCGGGTGATCACCCGATGCGCGATGTCCACCGTCAACTCCCGGTGGGCGGCGGCGATTCCGGCCAGGGCGTCCTCCAGGACGCTCTCCGGGGTGTTGATCAGCTTCTTCACAGCGCTTCGCTCCCTCGGCAGACGGTGCTGACCCGACGCTACGCCAGACGGGGGTGCCCGGCACGGGGTGCGACACGCCCCCGGGCGGCCCGCGGTACGACACGCGGGGCCGGCCGGCCCCCTCCCGCGGAGCGCCGGGGCGGTCGTAGGGTCGGCGGTATGAGCGACTACGTGGGCATCGTCCTGGTCTCGCACAGCGCACAGCTCGCCGCCGGGCTGCGGGAGCTGCTGGCGGAACTCGCCTCCGGTGCGGTGCGGGTGGTGGTGGCGGCCGGGACGGAGGACGGCGGGCTCGGGACCAGCTACGACCTGATCGCCCGGGCCGTCACGGAGGCGGACGGCGGGGCGGGCGTGGTGGTGCTGGCCGACCTCGGCAGCTCGGTGCTGACCGCCGTTACGCTGCTGGAGGACGAGCCGCGGCCCGGGGTGGTGCTGGTGGACGCCCCGTTCGTGGAGGGCGCGGTCGCGGCCGCGGTGACGGCCTCCACCGGGGCGGGCGTCGCCGAGGTGGCCGCGGCGGCCGAGGAGGCGCGGGCGTTCCGCAAGCTGTAGCGGGCGGCCTGCGCGGCCGGCCCTGGGCGCGCGGCCCGACCCCGGCTACTTGGCGTCGGCGTAGCAGTCCACCACGGCGGTGGTGAGCGGGAACCGGACCGGGGTGTCCCCGAAGACCAGCCGGCGGGCCTCGTCGGCGGACTCGGCGACGGCGGCGGCCACCTCGTCGGCGAGGTTCGCCGGGGTGTGCACCACCACCTCGTCGTGCTGGAAGAACACCAGGTGCGGCCGGTCGTCCGGGCCGGTGGCGGGCAGCGCGTTCAGCCGGCGGCGCAGCGCCGCGAGCAGGGCGAGCGCCCAGTCGGCCGCACTGGCCTGGATCACGAAGTTGCGGGTGAAGCGGCCCCGGGCCCTCGCCGAGCGGCCGCCGGCCTCCCCGGCCGTCTCCGGCGCCTCGGTGAGGTCGAGCCAGTCGGCCGAGGGGGGCGGGCAGGCCCGGCCGAGCCGGGAGGCGACCACACCGCCGTCCTCGCCGGTCCGGGCGGCCGCCTCGACGTAGCCCATCGCGGCCGGGTAGCGCCGGCGCAGGGTGGCGAGGAGCACGCCGATGTCCCCGCTGGTCTGGCCGTACATGGCGCCGAGCAGACCGAGCTTGGCCTTGTCGCGGTCCCCCTGGAAGGCGGAGGCTGCCAGCGCCTCGTAGAGGTCCCCGCCGGCGGCGGTGCGGGCCAGGCCGGCGTCCTGGGAGAGCGCGGCCAGGACGCGGGGCTCCAACTGGGCGGCGTCGGCGACGACCAGCAGCCAGCCCGGGTCGGCCACCACGGCGCGGCGCAGGATGCGCGGGATCTGCAGCGCGCCGCCGCCCCGGCTGGCCCAGCGGCCCGAGACCACGCCGCCGACCACGTACTCGGGGCGGAACCGGCCGCCGCGGGCCCAGGCGTCCTGCCAGGCCCAGCCGTGCGCGGCGTGGATCCGGGAGAGCTCCTTGTAACGGATCATCAGCGCGGCGGCCGGGTGGTCCACCGCCTTCAGCTCCCAGGACCGGGTGGATCCGAGCTGGACGCCCCGGTCGGCGAAGGCGCGCAGCACCTGGCTGTGCGAGTCGGGGTTGAACGGCCGGCCGCCGAGGGCCTCCTGGAGCTCGACGGCCAGCTCGGCGAGCAGCCTGGGCTGGGTGCCGGGGACGGTCGGACGGGGGCCGAGCAGCTCGGTGAGCAGCCGGTCGTGGACGTCGGTGCGCCAGGGCAGGCCGTCGTGCGCCATCTCGGCGGCCACCAGCGCGCCGGCCGACTCGGCGGCGACCAGCAGCCGGAACCGGGCGCGGTCACCCGGCTCGGCGATCGCGGCGAGCCGGCGCTGCTGCTCGGCGTGGACGGCCGCCACGGCGGCCAGCGCGTCGGCCCCGGGCGGGAGTTGCAGCCGGTCGGGGGCGAACAGGGTGTCCTGGCCGTCCCCGGAGTCGGCGGAGCCGGGCTCGGGCAGGTCGGCCGGGACGGGTCGCCCGTTCAGCCGGGCCCAGGCGGCGCCGAGCGAGCGGGGCGCGCCGAACCGGCCCTCGTACGCCAGCAGCAGGGCCTCGGTCAGCCGGAGGTCGTGGCAGCGGGCGAGCCGGTCGGGCAGCCGGGGGAGCAGCGGCGCGTAGGCGCTGTCGGTGGCCGCCCAGACCCAGCGCGGGTGCTCGGCGGCCTCCCGCTCGGCGACGGCGGCCGCGAGGTCCGCCACGGCGGCGGGCGGCCCGAGCGGGGCCCCGGCGTCGTCGAGGGGGAGCAGCCGGCCGCCGGGGCCGTGCGGGTCGGGGACGAGGGCGATCCGGGGTGCCACGGGGGCTCCTCCTCTCGGGCGTACGGGCTGCGGACCTCGACGGTAACCGGTGGGTACGACAACCGGCGCAGGCGCGCGTGCCGATCCGTGCGCCCGTGCGCCGACGGTGCGCCGCCCGCCGGGCCGGACGCGTGTGCCCGGCCGTTGCCACGGCGTAGGGTCGGCGAAATGACCGAGAACCCGTTCTTCAAGCCCAGCACCCTGGTCTACGAACTGCCTCCGTTCGCCGAGATCCGGGAGGAGCACTACCTGCCCGCGTTCGAGCGCGGGATGGCCGAGCAGCTCGCCGAGATCGCCGAGATCGCCGCCAATCCGGAGCCGCCGACCTTCGACAACACCCTGATCGCGCTGGAGCGCTCGGGTGCGCTGCTGAAGCGGGTCCGGGCGGTCTTCGACAACCAGGTCTCCTCGGACACCACCCCGGGCGTGGACCGGCTGGACAGCGAGATCAGCCCGAGGCTGGCGGCCCACCGGGACGCGATCCACCTGGACGCCGCGCTGTTCGCCCGGATCGAGGAGCTGCACGGGCGACGGGACGGGCTCGGCCTGGACGCGGAGTCGCGGCGGCTGCTGGAGCGGCGGCACACCGCCTTCGTCCGGGCCGGCGCCCGGCTCGGCGCCGCCGACCAGCGGCGGCTGCGCGGGCTGAACGCCGAACTGGCCGCCGGCGCCTCGGCGTTCCGCCGCAACGTGTCGGCGGACTCGAAGGCGCGGGCGCTGGTGCTGGACTCCGCGGCCGAACTGGCCGGGCTCTCGCCGGACGCGATCGCCGGCGCGGCCGCGAACGCCCGGGCGCTCGGCCACGAGGGCAAGTACGTGCTGAACCTGAAGAACTTCTCCAACCAGACCGAGCTGGCCTTCCTCACCGACCGCTCGGTGCGCGAACGCCTGCTGGCGGCCTCGCTGGGCCGGGCGGCCGACGCCAACGGCCCGCTGGCGATCCGGATGTCCGCGCTGCGCGCCGAGCGGGCCCGGCTGCTGGGGTACGACACGCACGCGGCCCACGTGGTGGCGGACGAGACGGCCGGCACCGTCGAGGCGGTCGACGCGCTGCTGACCCGGCTGGTGCCGCCGGCGGTGGCCAACGCGCGGCGGGAGGCGGTCGAGCTGGCCGCGGCGGCGGCCGTCGACGGCGTCGAGGAGATCGCCGCGCACGACTGGGCGTACTACTCGGAGCTGGTCCGGCAGTCCTCCTACCAGGTGGACGCGGCCGCGCTGCGCCCGTACCTGGAGCTGGAGCGGGTGCTGCGCGACGGGGTCTTCTTCGCCGCGAACCTGGCCTACGGGGTGACCTTCACCGAGCGGCCGGACCTCCCGGCGTACCACCCGGACGTGCGGGTCTTCGAGGTGTTCGAGGAGGACGGCGGCTCGCTCGGCCTCTTCCTCGCGGACTTCCACGCCCGGGCGTCCAAGCGCGGCGGCGCCTGGATGGACGAACTGGTCACCCAGTCGCGGCTGCTGGGCCGGCGGCCGGTGGTGATGAACAACCTGAACGTGCCCCGCCCGGCCCCGGGCGAGCCGGTGCTGCTCTCCTGGGACGAGGTGCGCACGCTGTTCCACGAGTTCGGCCACGCGCTGCACGGGCTCTTCTCGGACGTGCGTTACCCGTACTTCGCCGGGACGGACGTGCCGCGGGACTTCGTGGAGTTCCCCTCGCAGGTCAACGAGATGTGGATGGTCCGGCCCGAGGTGCTGGCCAACTACGCGAGGCACCACGTGACCGGCGAGCCGCTGCCGGCCGAGCTGGTCGAGCGGATGGCGGCGGCCGACGGCTTCGGGCAGGGGTTCCGGACCGTGGAGTACCTGGCGGCGGCGCTGCTGGACCTGGCCTGGCACACCGTGGCGCCGGGCCAGGAGATCGCGGACGCCGAGGAGTTCGAGGCGCAGGCGCTGGCGAAGGCCGGGCTCGCGGTGGCGGCGATCCCGCCGCGCTACCGGACGGCGTACTTCTCGCACATCTTCGCCGGCGGGTACAGCGCGGGGTACTACGCGTACATCTGGTCCGAGGTGCTGGACGCCGAGACGGTGGACTGGTTCGAGGGGAACGGCCGGGGGGTGCGGGAGAGCGGCGAGGTGTTCCGCCGGGAGCTGCTCTCGCGCGGGGACAGCCGGGACCCGCTGGACTCCTTCCGCGCGGTGGTCGGGCGTGACCCGAGGACCGGGCCGCTGCTGGCCCGCCGCGGTCTGGCCTGAGCCGGTTCGAGCCCGGTAGGAGCCCGGTGCCGAACCTCGCGCGGTGGCCCGTCCCGTGGTCCTGGGTTCTCGTGGTCGGGGCGGGCCACCGGGCCTCAGCGGGGCGTGACGGTCACCGTGACCGGGGTGCCCGGGCGGGTGTGCGGCAGGCGGATCCGGGCGGTGCCGGCCCGGCCGCCGGCCGGCTGGTCGACCTCGACCCGGGCCGCCGGCGTGACGGTGATCCGCGCACCGGCCGGGAAGGTGGCGGCGGGCAGCACCAGGTCGGTGGTCCGGTCGCTGCCGTCGGCGTTCCAGCGCACCACGTGCCCGCCCGCGGCGGCGCCGGTGCGCACGGCCGTCCCGGCGACCGCCGCCGGGTAGGGGCCGAAGACCGGCTCGTCGCCGGGGGCCGGCCGGCCGGCCGGATCGAACGCGCAGTAGCCGCCGTTGCCCCGGCACCAGTACCACATCGTCCAGCCGGCGGCGAAGCCGTCCATGGCGGCGACCTGACGGCGGACCAGCTGGGAGTTGCCCGGGGTCCGCGCGTCCGGCGGGCCCGACTCGCCGACCAGCACCGGCAGGCGGTGGGCGGCGGGGTAGGCGGTGATCGCGGCGGTGTAGTTCTCGACGAAGCCGCCGGAGGGGTCCCAGTCGGCGCCGCCCTCGACCGCGGTGTCGTAGAAGTGCGGCGCGTAGCCGAGCCGGGGCGCGCCGGGGCGCGGGTCGCCGAAGCCGGGCAGCCGGGTGGGGACGCCCTGGCCGACCAGTACCGTCGGCTCGACGAACAGCCAGGCGCGGGAGTCCGCGCGGCGCACGGCCCGGATCAGCCGGCGGTACATGTCGGCGAGCCGGCCCTGCTCGAGGGCGGCGGAGGAGGCGGCGAGCACGGCCGGGTCGGTCGGGTCGCCGTCCACCGGGCCGAACGGTTCGTTGAACAGGTCGTAGCCCAGCAGCGAGCGGTGGCCGCGCAGTTCGCGGGCCAGCCGGGTGTAGAAGTCCGCCTGCCAGGCGCGCAGGTCGGGGTCGTCGTAGAGGTGGCGGAAGGCCGCCTGGACGGCGGGCTGGAAGTAGCCGGCGAACCAGTCGTCCGGGTCCGGGGTGAAGGGCAGGCCGTCGTCGCGGGTGGCCCAGAGCGGGACGCCGCGGTCCCCGCCGCCGAACCTGGGCCCGTAGACGTCCTGGTGGAAGTCGACCAGGGCCAGCACGCCGTAGCGGTCGGCCCAGTCCAGCACCCGCTGCACGCGGTGCAGTTCGGTCGGGTCGAGGTGCCCGCGGACGGGCTCCAGCCTGGTCCAGGAGACGGCCACCCGGACCAGGGTGAAGCCCTGGGCGGCCAGGGACGCGACATCCTGTTCGGTGGCCTCGGCGTACTTGTCGAGGTTGAAGCCGCGGAGCCGCAGCCGGCGGCCGGCGGCGTCGGTGAGGTCGGTGGTGCCGTCCGGCGCGGTGGCGGTGCCGGTGGGGAACCCGGCCCGGAACGGGGCCGGTGACCGGGAGGCGTCCGGCGACGCGGCCAGGGCGGGGGTGGGGGCGGCCAGGGCGGCGGTGGCGGCGAGCAGGAGGGCAACGGCGGTGCGGCACAAGCGCATCGGTACCTCACGGGATCTCGCGGAGCGTGGGGGTGGGGCCCGATGATGCCCGAGCTGGCATGCACAGCACAAGAGTTCAGCTCGACGACGGGTCCTGCGCCGGGGCCGGCAGGGCGGCGGTCGGCAGGTCGGCGGCGGCGGCCAGCCGGCCCCAGAGGAGGTCGGCGAGCGCCTGCACCATCCGGGTGCGCGAGCACGGTCTGGACTCCAGCCACCAGTCCCCGGCGGCCAGCACCATGCCGGTGATCCCCCGGCCCCAGGCCTCCGCGAGGAGTTCCCGGTCGGCCCCGAGGTCCACCTGGCTCTGCACGGCCCGGGTGATCTCCTCGGCGATCTGCCGCAGCGCCGGGGCGAGCGCGTTGCCGACGCCGGACGGGTCGCCGGGCTCGGGATGGGTGAGCAGCCGGTAGACCTGCGGGCGGGCCTCGATCCCGGCGAGGTAGGTGTCCAGCACGTGCTCGACGCGGTCGCGGCGCTCCAGCGGTTCGCTCAGCGCGGCCCGTACGGCGGCCAGCAGACCGCTGGTGTGGCGCTCGGTCAGTGCCCGGATCAGGCCGTTCCGGTCGCCGAAGTGGCGGTAGAGGATCGGCTTGGTGATCCCGGCCTCGGCCGCGATGGCGTTCATGCTGGCGCCCGGGCCCTCCCGCTGGACCACCCGGTCGGCGGCGTTGAGCAGCTGCTCCCGGCGGGGTGCGTCGGAGGGCGGCATGAGGTCTCCTGGCGGGTCTGGCCGACGGGGTTGCGGCTGCGGGGTGGTGCGGGCGCGGTGCGGGCGGTCGGGTGGAGCGGGTCGGGGGCGTACGGGGGCGTGGCGCGGGGCAGGCGTGCCGCGGAGCTGCCCGGCGGGGGCGTCGACGGCCCCGGGGCGTTGACATTCCTACCTATGAGTAGCAGACTCCCCGCGATGTTACCCCCGGTAACACCTGTCCGACACCCCCACTGCCCCGCCCCTGCATCCGCCGCCCCGCCGGGCGGCGAGGGGCCCCTTCGACCGGAGGCATCATGAGCACGTTCTCGCTGGACCCGGGCGCGGACCAGCTCGCCGTACGCGACTGGCTGCACGGCTTCGCCGCCGACGTGATGCGCCCCGCCGCGGCCGAGTGGGACGAGCGCGAGGAGACCCCCTGGCCGGTCATCCAGGAGGCCGCCAAGCTGGGGATCTACTCCCTGGACTTCTACGCCCAGCAGTACTTCGACCCCTCCGGCGTCGGCATCCCGATCGCCATGGAGGAGCTGTTCTGGGGCGACGCGGGCATCGGCCTCTCGATCGTCGGCACGACGCTGGCCGCCGTCGCCGTGCTCGCCAACGGCACCGACGAGCAGATCGGCACCTGGGCGCCGCAGATGTTCGGCACCCCGGACGACCTCAAGGTGGCCGCCTTCTGCTCCTCCGAGCCGGACGCCGGCTCCGACGTGTCCGCGCTGCGCACCCGGGCCGTCTACGACGAGGCCAAGGACGAGTGGGTGCTGAACGGCACCAAGACCTGGGCGACCAACGGCGGGATCGCCGCCGTCCACGTGGTGGTGGCCACCGTCGACCCGGCGCTCGGCGCGCGCGGCCAGGCCTCCTTCGTGGTGCCGCCGGGCACGCCCGGGCTGAGCCAGGGCCAGAAGTTCAAGAAGCACGGCATCCGTGCCTCGCACACCGCCGAGGTGGTCCTGGACGGCGTCCGACTGCCGGGGCACTGCCTGCTCGGTGGCAGGGAGAAGCTGGACGAGCGGCTGGCCCGGGCCCGCGAGGGGGCCAAGCGCGGCGGCGGCCGGGGCAACGCGGCGATGGCCACCTTCGAGGCCTCCCGGCCGGCCGTCGGGGCGCAGGCGATCGGCATCGCCCGGGCCGCGTACGAGGTGGCGCTGGACTACGCGAAGACCCGGGTGCAGTTCGGCCGCCCGATCATCGACAACCAGGGCGTGGCCTTCCAGCTGGCGGACATGAAGACCCGGATCGACGCCGCCCGGCTGCTGGTCTGGCGGGCCTCCTGGATGGCGGCGAACAACCAGCCGTTCACCGCCGCCGAGGGCTCGATGTCCAAGCTCTACGCGGGCGAGACCGCCAAGTGGGTCACCGCGCAGGCGATGCAGATCCTCGGCGGCAACGGCTTCACCCGCGAGTACCCGGTCGAGCGGATGCACCGGGACAGCGCGATCTACTCGATCTTCGAGGGCACCAGCGAGATCCAGCGGCTGGTGATCGCCCGGGCGATCTCGGGGATGCCGATCCGCTGAGTGCCGCGGGGCCGGGCGGCGCGACCGGCGGGTGCGCCCTTACGTCCGTCCGGCCCGGGCCAGTCAGAACCGGGGCGGCCGGCCCTCCAGGAAGGCGGCGAGACCCTCGCGGACGTCCGGGGCCTCCCGGGAGCGGCGCTCCCAGGGGTGCAGCGCCTCGGCGGCCCGCTCCGGCGGGACGGCCAGCGCGGCCTTGACCGCGCCGATGGTCTGCGATGAGCGGGTGGTCAGCAGTCGGGCGAACTCCAGCGCCCCGGCGTCGAGTTCGGCGCCCGGCAGGACCCGGTCGGCGAGACCGAGCGTGAGGCACTCCCGGCCGGTCACCAACTCGCCAGAGAAGAGCAGGTACTTGGCCCGCGACGGGCCCACCAGCCGGGCCAGCCGAAGGGTCGGCACCGCCGGGTAGACCACCCCGAGCTTGGCCGGGGTGATGCCCAGCCGGGCGTCCTCGGCGACGAACCGCAGGTCGCAGGCGACGGCCAGCTGGCAGCCGCCGCCGACGCAGGCGCCGTGCACCACCGCGACGGTCGGATGCGGGAAGTCCGCCAGCGCCTCCTCGGCCGCGACGTTGACGGCGTGGTAGTCGTCGGCGCGGTCCGGGTCGGCGTAGATCCCGGACAGTTCGGCGATGTCCGCGCCGGCGCTGAAGGTGCCGCCCGCGCCGGTGACCAGCAGGGCCCGCAGACCGGGCTGCTCGGCGAGCCGGAGCAGGACCTTCGGCAGGGCCTGCCAGATCGCCAGGGTGACGGCGTTGCGCCGGTGCGGCCGGGCGAACTCCAGCACCGCGACGCCGTCCTCGCCGGTGTAGGCGTGGAGGCCGTCGACGTGGGTGGGCAGCGGGGAGCGGTCCCGCGTGAGCAGCGGCTGGTCCATGCGCACCTCCGGAGTTCGTGGTGCGGACACTCTCTCAGGCGCGGCCGCGGCGCCGTCGGGCGGACCGTCCGCCGCCCGACGGCGGACGGTCAGGCGGGCCGGGTGCCGTAGTCGCCGAGGCCGTGCTCGGCCAGGTCGAAGCTGCGCCGGGCGTTCTCCAGGGCCTCCGGCAGTACGTCGGCGGCCCGTTCGCCGGCCAGCATCCGGCGGTGGTTCTCGTTGGTCAGCGCCAGCCGGACGCTCATCAGCTGGGCGGCCGCGACCTGGGCCCGGAGCCGGTCGCCGGCCGGGTCCTGGGCGAGCAGCTCGGCGGCGAGCAGCTCGTTCGCCGCCCGGCCCCATGCGGTGGTCGCGCGCAGGGTCAGTGCCGGTGTCCGGTGGATCAGGCGGATCACGTCGAGCACGAAGCGGTCGTCGCTCAGACCGGTGGCCGGGTCGAACCGCTCCAGGCCCGCCGCGAACCGGGCGCGCAGCGCGGCCACCGCCGAGACGCCCGGGGCACGGTCGCGGACCGCCTCGGCGGCCTCGCCGGTGTGCCGCTCCATCGGGCTCATGACCAGGTCTTCCTTGGACGGGAAATAGTTGAAGACGGTCATCTTCGAGACGTCGGCCGCGGCGGCGATCTCGGCGACCGACACCTCGTCGAAGCCGCGCTCGGCGAAGAGGGCGATCGCGCTGTGCCAGATCCGGCGGGCCGTCTGGCGCTTCTTGCGCTCCCGCAGGGTCAGTGCCGCGTCCGCGGCCGCCTCCACTGCCTCGGGCCCGGGGGTCGTGCTGCGCTCTGCCATGGCATGAGTGTACCAGGATCAAAGATTGACCGGGCTCAATGATGGACTGAGACGAAGCATTGACTCCAGAGAACAATTGACCGAGTCAAAAATACCTGCCATGGTGGGGGCGCGCCGCCGAGCCGCACTGTCCGGTGCGGTCCGGTCCGTAGCCGAATGCCCGAATTCCGCGATCCCCGGGGGGACTTCCCATGGCCGCCACCGCGCCGGCAGCAGCTCTGATGACGGAGCCCCAGCGCAAGCTGGGCATGCTGCTCTGCCTGATCACGATCGTCCTGGCGGTGCTCGACATGAACATCGTGTCGGCCGCCACCGTGCCGATCGTCCAGGACCTCGACCCCGTCCACGGCGTCGACCGACTGCCCTGGCTGGTGAGTGCCTTCGCCCTGGCGGCGACGGCGCTGCTGCCGCTCTACGGCAAGCTCTGCGACCTCTACGGTGCCAAGCGGGCGCTGCTGGGGGCGGTCGGTGTCTTCCTGCTCGGCTCGGCGCTCTGCGGAGCGGCCCAGTCGATGACCGAGCTGATCGCCTTCCGGGCGGTCCAGGGCATCGGCGGCGGCGGGCTGATGAGCGTGACGATGGTGGTGATGGCGCAGCTCAAGGACCCGGACGACGCCAAGGGCGGCGGTGGCGGCGCCGGCGGCATCGTGGGTGGAGCGGGCATGGCCGTGGGCCCGCTGATCGGCGCGCTCCTGGCGGACCACCTCGACTGGCGCTGGATCTTCTACATCAACCTGCCGCTCGGCCTGCTCGTCCTGGTCGGCTCCGCGCTCGTGCTCAAGCTCCCGCGTTCGGCCGGCCGGCGCGTCCTGGACTTCCTGGGCGCCGCCCTGGCGGCCGCGTTCGCCACCGGGCTGCTGCTGGTGACCGAGTGGGGCGGCAAGACCTACGCCTGGACGTCGCCGGAGATCCTCGGTCTGGCCGTCGCCACCCTCGCGGCCCTCGGCCTCTTCCTGTGGCGCCAGGCCACCGCCGCCGAGCCGGTCCTGCCGCTCTCGCTGTTCCGCATCCCGGAGATCCGGATCGGCTTCGCGGTGCAGGGGCTGGTCGGCATGGGCCTGATGGGCGCGATCATGTACGTGATGCTGTACCTGCAGGTGGCCCGCGGGGTCGCCGCGACCTCCGCCAGCCTCTATCTGATCCCGATGGCGCTGGGCATGACGGCGGTCGGTCTCGCGGCCAACCGGTTCACCGCACGGGGCTGGTCGGTCCGGGCGATCCTGGCCTCCGGCGCCGCCTGCGCCACGGTCGCCCTGCTGCTGCTCGGGCTGAGCGGCCCGGACACCTCGCTCTGGCTGGTGCGGGCCGAGCTCGTCCTGCTGGGCCTCGGCCTCGGCCAGCTGATCGGCCGCCTCATCACCGTCGTCCAGGAGGCCGCCCCGGCCCACCAGCTGGGTGTCGCCACCACCGGTGTCCGGTTCTTCCAGACGCTCGGCAGCGCGCTGGGCGCCGCGCTCTTCGGCACCGTGCTGGCCCGGGTCTTCGACAGCGGCGAGCCCGGTACCGCGCTCGGTGCGGTGGGCCGGCTGACCGGCGCCGCCCGGACGCACGCGGTGCACAGCTTCATCGGCGCGGTGGACGTGGTGTTCCTCTCGGCGGCCGGGGTGATGGCGCTGGCCCTCGTCCTGGCCCTGCGGCTGCGGCCGCGCCCGGTGCCCGAGCCGGTGGCGCAGGGGCAGGCGCTGGCCGCCTGAGCGGGAGCGGTACGGGGCGGGCGCGGTGCGGGCCGGGAGTGGTGCGGCGCGGGAGTGGTGCGGCGCGGCGCCCGGTGGACGACCGTCCACCGGGCCCCGCGCCGTGCACGGCCGTCAGCCGGTCGGCTGCCACTCGTGGGCGAGCAGCGACCAGATCTCGGAGTCCTGGTGGACGCCGTTGACCAGGTACGACTCCCGCATGACACCGTCCAGCCGCATGCCCAGCCGCTGCGCGAGCGAGCGGCTGCGGAGGTTGGTCGGGCTGGTGTGCCACTCCAGGCGGTGCAGGCCGCGGGTGGTGAACGCGTAGTCGACCAGGTGGCGGACGGCGGCGCCGACCAGGCCCCGGCCCTCGCCGGCGGGCTCCGTCCAGACGCCGATCTCGGCGACCCCGGCGACGGCGTCGAAGGAGACGAACATCGTGCCGCCGACCAGCGTGCCGTCCAGCCAGATGCCGTAGAGCCGGCCGGCGTCGGCGGCCTGCCGGTCGGCGTAGCCCTGCAGGGTGGCGCGGGCCGACGCCAGGTCGGTGGAGCGGTGGGCCCAGGTGATCCACGGGTTCATGTGGTCGCGGGCGCGGTCCATGTGGGTCAGGAACTCGGCGGCCTGCCACGGTTCCAGGGGGCGCAGTTCGGCACGGTCGGCGAGCGGGACGGCGAACATCGGCGGGCCTTTCGGGCGGGGCCGGGTGTGGGGGCGGGGCGCGGCCCGGCCGTTCCGGCATACATAACAAACGTTTGGTAGGTACCATACCGCCTATGACACCAGCCCGGGGAGACCATGAAGCCCGCCGCGAGGACGTCTCCGAGGCGGTCTGGCGGGTGCTCTCCTCACGCGGCTTCGAGGGGCTGACGCTGCGTGCGGTGGCCGCCGAAATGGGCGCCTCCACCGGTTTGTTGACGCACTACTTCCCCAACAAGCGGGCGCTCGTGGCACACGCCCTCGACGTACTGGACCGGCGTTCCCAGCAGCGGCCGCGCCGGACCGCGCCGGCGGACGGCAGCCCGCCGCCGCCCGCCGGACTGCCCAGGCTGCGGGCGGCGCTGCTCGACATCCTCCCGCTGGACGGGGCCGGCACGGCCGGCAACCGGATCTGGGTCGGCTCCTGGGACGTCGCGCTGGCCGACCCGGAGCTGGCCGCCGCGCACGCGGCCCGCTACGGGCGGGCGCGGGCGCTGCTGGCCGAGTCGGTGGCCGTCGCGCAGCGGCTGGGGGAGCTGCCGGACGGCGTGGACGCCGGGCAGCTCGCCGCGGGGGCGCAGGCCTTCGCGCTGGGGCTGGTGGTGCAGGCGCTGTTCGCCCCGGCGGAGTTCCCGCCCGAGCGGCAGGTGGCGTTGCTGGACGCCTATCTGGCGGGGCTGCCCGGAGCGGCCGCCGGCCAGGGGTGAGCGAAGCCGAGCGGGACTTCGCGGCGCTGAGCGGCGCCGAGCGGGGCTTCGCGGCGCCGGGGACGGCCCGCGGCCGCCGTCCGGATCGGCACCGGAGGCGAGCGGCGTGGCGGCCCCGGGGGGCGTTGTCTGATTCGCCCGTTGTTTCCGTTCGGGCCGTACGACCGGTTCGTACCGGTGTTTCCCCCGGTGTCGTTTCCGCCCCCGCCACGACACGCATTGTCACGGGCTATGCGCGTTCGGTGCACGGGATTATCCGGCGGCCCGGCCGGGCAAAGCCCTCGCCGAGGGCGTGGCCTGCGGGAATTCGGTGCGGTGCCCCCAGCAGGATTCGAACCTGCGACCTACCGCTTAGAAGGCGGGTGCTCTATCCGCTGAGCTATGGGGGCGGGACGGACGGCGCCCTGATGGGCGTGACCGTTGCCGGGATCGGGCGACGAGCGCGCGGGGCGCCCGCTGTCCGGCCCCTGCCTGAGGGTGGGGTGGGGGTTGGCGGGGCCTTGCCCTGTCGGGGACAGGATAAGGGTGTCCAGAACCTCGGCCGGGTGTAACAACACCGTCGCGGGTGTGTCGGCTTCGGTGGAGCGGTCCGATAATCGCAGGTGACGGCCGTGCGTGCAGCGGTCTGGCCCGCTTCGGCGCCGGACGTTGTGCAGTCGTTACGGGGCTGCCGCCCCACCCGTTATGGATTCGGCACGGAGAAACTACCGGTCTCGGCGCGGGTGGGGGGCCGTATTCGGGTTCGTTCGGTCGGATGACGTGGGCGGACGGCCGGGCAGGCCACCCCTGGGGGTGCGCGGGTGTGGCGGGAAGCGGGGCGTTTGTTGTCATGGCCGCGTAGAGGTCAGGCCGAAAGTAGGACCGGAAGGGCCGAAATTCACCCCTGTGAGTGACACCGGTTTTCCACAGGGCCGACTTGTCCACAGGATTTCCGATCTGCCTGGTGCGGATTTCCCGGGAAGCGCACTCTCAACTCGCGCCGGTCGATTCCGTACGGTGCATCCGGGAGAACGGAGCGTGTTCTGTGAACGAGACCCAGGTGACGGTCATCGGCAATGTCGCGACCGAGGTGAGCTGCACGCGGACGGCGGACGGGGTGGCGGTGGCCAACTTCCGGCTGGCGTCGACGGAGCGCCGGTACGACCGGCTGCGGGAGGCCTGGGTGGACGGCGAGACGCAGTGGGTGACGGTGACGGCCTGGCGGGCGCTGGCGGCTCATCTGATCGGCTCGCTGTCGAAGGGTGATCCGGTGGTGGTGAGCGGGCGGTTGAGGGTCCGGGAGTGGATGGACGGTGAGGCGCGGCGCAGCAGGGTCGAGATCGACGCCCGGTCGGTCGGGCACGACCTCAGTCGTGGCACCGCCGTCTTCACGTGGGGTGCGGCCTCGCGGGCGCAGCCGGCCGAGGGTCGGGAGGTGTCCGTGGGCGAGGCGGTACCGGGCTGGATCGCGGACGCACTGCAGGCGCGGAGGGCGGCGGTCGGCCCGCCGGTGGCACCCCTGTTGGCGGCCGCCGGGGTCGGGGCGCGGGTGGACGGCGGGGGAACGGAGAGTGACGCCCTGGCTTCTTCGGTCTGACCGCCGACCGGTCTCAACTGTCGACAAATATGTTGATCGAGACGGTTGTTGTGCCCGCGCGTGCAAACACCGGACCGGTTAAGTGAAAGATCGGGAGTTTCTGGCTGATCGTCAGCTTGTGTGGATGATGGGAGCATTGATAACGATACAGATACGGAATCGTCCTGATTTCGCATGGGGGTTTGCGCGCCTCCCTGGCTCAATAGGATTCGTCTGGTTCACACACGTGCAGCGGCGCCACAGGGGGCGCGGCAATGCAAGGCGGGCAGCCCATCGGCATGGCCCGGCCCGGAGGGATCCCAGATGTTCCAGAGGCAGGGGCGGAGTCTTCCGCGCATAACCACTGTCATGCTCACGACCAGCGTAGCGCTGGGTGGGAGCCTGCTCGCAGCCGGTGCGGCGGCTGCGGCCGACGCACCGGGTGCGGGCGTCACGGCGGTGATCCAGCCGACCATGCAGAGCGAGGAGATCGCCATCGAGGGCGGTCACTCCGTTCAGGGCGGTCTGTTCACCCTCAAGACGGCCAACGGCGAGCTTCGTACGTACTGCATCGACATCGACCACCCGGTCAACATCGAGAGCAAGGTCGAGTACCAGGAGTCGGACTGGAAGTCGAGCTCGCTCGGCCGCAAGGAGAAGGCTCAGGACGCCGCCAAGATCCGTTGGATCCTGGAGAACTCCTACCCGCAGGTCACCGACCTCAAGAAGCTGGCCGACGCGGCCGGCATCAAGGACGGTCAGCTCACCGCCGACGACGCCGCCGCGGGCACCCAGGCCGCGATCTGGAAGTTCTCCGACGGCAAGAACGCCACCCCGGTCGACGCGCAGGCCAAGAAGCTGCGCGACTACCTGGTCAGCGACGCCAACAAGGGCATCGCGGCCGAGCCCAAGCCCTCGCTGAGCCTCACGCCGGACTCGGTGTCGGGCAAGCCGGGCAACAAGCTCGGTCCGTTCACCATCAACACCAGCGCCTCCGAGGTGAAGCTCGCGCTCTCCGGCGACGCCGCGGACAAGGCGAAGCTGGTCGACAAGGACGGCAAGCCGGTCACCGGCCTGACCGGCCCGGTCGCCAAGGACACCCAGCTGTTCCTGGACGTGCCGGCCGGCACCCCGGACGGCACGGCCACGGTGACGGCCTCGGCCGAGACCGTCGTGCCCAACGGCCGGGTCTTCCTGAGCAAGGGCTACACCCCCGAGAAGCACAGCCAGACCATGATCCTGGCCGGCTCCACCAAGCTCAGCGTGGTGGACGCGGCCAAGGCCGCGTGGAAGGCCGGCAAGGGCCCGCTGCTGGACAGCAACGCCCAGGTCGAGTGCGACTCCAACGGCGTCCGCGTCAACGTCGCCAACGGCGGCGACGAGGCGGCCTCCGTGACCGTCGCACCGGGCAAGACGGTCACCGTCCAGCCCGGCAAGATGGAGAGCGTGCTGGTCCCGGTCAACGAGGACACCGCCTACGACATCAAGGTGACCGGCCCGAACGGCTTCACCAAGGAGTTCAAGGGCATCCTGGACTGCAAGGTCACCAGCGTGACCACGCCGACCGCCACCCCGTCGGCCGGCACCAGCGCCACGGCCACGGCCACGCCGACCCCGAGCGGTACCGGTACGCCGACCGCCGCTCCGTCCAGCTCCTCGGCGCACCCGGCCCCGGCCGCCAGCAGCCCGGCTCCCGGCACCACGGGCGGCCTGGCCGCCACCGGTGGTAACGACGCCACCCCGATCCTCGCCGCCGTCGCCGGTGGCCTGGTCGTGGCCGGCGGTGCCGCGGTCTTCGTCCTGCGCCGTCGCGGTCGCCACGGTCGCAGCGCCGCCTGAGGCAGCGCCGCACCGGTACTGAAGTAGTACTGAACGCAGTGAAGGGCGCCCGACCTGCTCCGGCAGGGCGGGCGCCCACCACCCGGCCCGGTCCCCCGCACTCGCTGCGGGGAGCCGGGCCGCGGTGCGTCCGGCGGGGCCGCGCCGGACGGTGGTGGCCGGGCCGGCGCGGGCGTCCGGGACGGGATACCCCAGTGGGGCAAGGCTGGCGGTTCGGGCTCTCGGCCGGGTGCGGCACAATGGAAGGCTGCAAGCCGAATTACTCCCGACGACGCCGGAGCGATCTCACGTGGCGGAATACATCTACACGATGCGCAAGGTACGCAAGGCGCACGGAGACAAGGTCATCCTTGACGACGTGACGCTCAGCTTCCTCCCCGGGGCGAAGATCGGCGTCGTGGGCCCCAACGGCGCGGGTAAGTCCACCGTGCTGAAGATGATGGCCGGCCTGGAGCAGCCGTCCAACGGCGACGCCTTCCTCTCGCCCGGGTTCACCGTCGGCATGCTGCTCCAGGAGCCGCCGCTCGACGAGACCAAGACCGTTCTGGAGAACGTCGAGGACGGCGTCAAGGAGATCAAGGGGAAGCTCAACCGCTTCAACGAGATCGCCGAGCTGATGGCCACCGACTACTCGGACGCGCTGCTCGACGAGATGGGCAAGCTCCAGGAGGACCTGGACCACGCCAACGCCTGGGACCTCGAAGCCCAGCTGGAGCAGGCCATGGACGCGCTGGGCTGCCCGCCCGGCGACTGGCCGGTCACCAAGCTCTCCGGTGGCGAGAAGCGCCGCGTGGCGCTCTGCAAGCTGCTGCTGGAGGCCCCCGACCTGCTGCTGCTCGACGAGCCCACCAACCACCTGGACGCCGAGTCGGTGAACTGGCTGGAGCAGCACCTGGCCAAGTACGCCGGCACCGTCGTCGCCGTCACCCACGACCGGTACTTCCTGGACAACGTGGCCGGCTGGATCCTGGAGCTCGACCGCGGCCGCGCGATCGGCTACGAGGGCAACTACTCCACCTACCTGGAGAGCAAGCAGTCGCGCCTCAAGGTCGAGGGCCAGAAGGACGCCAAGCGCGCCAAGCGGCTCCGCGAGGAGCTGGAGTGGGTCCGCTCCAACGCCAAGGGCCGTCAGGCGAAGTCCAAGGCGCGTCTGGCCCGCTACGAGGAGATGGCGGCCGAGGCCGACAAGATGCGGAAGCTGGACTTCGAGGAGATCCAGATCCCGCCGGGCCCGCGTCTGGGCAGCATCGTCATCGAGGTCGAGAACCTCAACAAGGCCTTCGGCGAGAAGGTCCTGATCGACGACCTGAGCTTCACCCTGCCGCGCAACGGCATCGTCGGCATCATCGGCCCCAACGGCGCCGGCAAGACGACGCTGTTCAAGATGCTGCAGGACATGGAGACCCCGGACTCCGGCACCGTCAAGGTCGGCGACACCGTCAAGATCAGCTACGTCGACCAGAGCCGCGCCAACATCGACCCGAAGAAGACGCTCTGGGAGGTCGTCTCCGACGGCCTGGACTGGATCAACGTCGGCCAGGTCGAGATGCCGTCCCGCGCCTACGTCTCGGCGTTCGGCTTCAAGGGCCCGGACCAGCAGAAGCCGGCCGGCGTGCTCTCCGGCGGTGAGCGCAACCGCCTGAACCTGGCGCTCACCCTCAAGCAGGGCGGCAACCTGCTGCTCCTCGACGAGCCCACCAACGACCTGGACGTCGAGACCCTCTCCTCGCTGGAGAACGCGCTGCTGGAGTTCCCCGGCTGCGCCGTGGTCATCTCCCACGACCGCTGGTTCCTGGACCGGGTGGCCACCCACATCCTCGCCTACGAGGGCGAGAGCAAGTGGTTCTGGTTCGAGGGCAACTTCGAGTCGTACGAGAAGAACAAGATCGAGCGGCTGGGCGCCGACGCGGCCCGTCCGCACCGGGCCACCTACAAGAAGCTGACCCGAGGCTGACACCCAGCTGTCACAACGGCCCGGCAGACTGCCCCCCGGGGGGGCGGCCTGCCGGGCCGCGGCCCACCGGCCGTCACCGCCGGCGGGTCACCGGACATCGAGGAGAACACCCGTGGCACGCCACATCTACGCCTGTCCGCTGCGTTGGTCCGACATGGACGCCTTCGGGCACGTCAACAACGTGGTCTTCCTGCGCTACCTGGAGGAGGCCCGGATCGACTTCATGTTCACCCAGGCCGCCGCGGCCGGTGCGGGGGAGTTCGCGGGCGGCTCGGTGGTGGCCCGCCACGAGATCGACTACAAGCGCCCGCTGGTGCACCGGCCCGAGCCGGTCACCATCGAGACCTGGGTCACCAAGATCGGCGGCGCCTCGCTGACCGTGTCGTACGAGATCAAGGACACCGCCGAGGACGGCACCGAGACGGTGTACGTCCGGGCGTCCACCGTGGTCGTCCCCTACGACCTGGCCGAGGGCCGCCCGCGCCGGATCAGCCCGGTGGAGCGGGAGTTCCTGGGCCGCTTCACGGACGACGACCGCGGCGCGGACGGGCACAGCCGGGACGGACGCAGCCTGGACGCCGCGGCGGCCTGAGCCCCCGGCCCGGACCACCACCCATCACCGATGCACGGATTCGAGCTGAAGCGCGTTGACCCCCACCGCCGCCCTCGCCCTCGCCGACGCCGGGGAGGCCGCCGACCTGGGCGCCTTCCTGGTCCGTCTGCTGCGCTTCGACCGGGCGGCGGCGGTGCGCCTGCAGGCGGTGGCGAAGCAGGCCGGCGGCGACGGCGTGCTGGCCGTCTTCGGCCGGCTGCCGCTGGGGAGCTCCGGCGCGCTGGCGGTCCGGACCGCGCGGCTCGCCGGGCCGGTCGGGCCGGCCGACCGCACGGTCTCGGCGGGGCAGTTGCTGGACGGCCTGGACAGTGCCGGGAACACCGTGGAGCTGCCCGTGCCCGTGACCGGTCCGGCCTGGGCCGGCCTGTTGCCGCCGCGCTCCGGCTGGCGCCCGGTCGGCGAGCCGCCGGTGGCCGAGGTGTACCCCGAACTGATGGCCGGGGTACGGGAGTTCCGTGAGCGCAGCGAGGCCGTCCCGGCGCACCACCGGACCCGTGCGGTGCTGGACGGGCTGGCCGACGAGATCTGGTCCCGGCCGGTGGGCGCCCTTCCCGAGCTGCCGCTGCGCGCCGCGCACGCGGCCTATGTGATCGGGTTCCTCAAGCCGGGTGCGCCGCTGACCGTGCACCGCGCCGGTGGCTGGCTGCGGTTGAGCGCCCCGGCGGGGTCGGTGGCGGTGCGGACCGCGGCGGCGCCCGGGGCCGGGCTCGGGCTCAGCCCGATGCGCTAGACCCCGATGCGCGGGGCCCGGTGCGCTGGACCCCGATGTGCGGGCCCCGATGCGCTGGACCCCGATGTGCGGGGCCAGGGCGCGGGGCCCCGGGCGAAGGGGCCCGGGTCAGCTCTCGGTGTTGACCATCGAGGCGGCGGCGTAGGTGAGGTAGTCCCACAGCTGCCGCTCGGCGTCGGCCGGCAGCGCCAGCTCGTCCACCGCGGCCCGCATGTGCTTCAGCCAGGCGTCGTGCGCCGCGCGGTCGACCCGGAAGGGCACGTGCCGCATCCGCAGCCGCGGGTGCCCGCGCTGCTCGCTGTAGGTGCGCGGACCGCCCCAGTACTGCATCAGGAAGAGCGTGAGGCGCTCCTCGGCCGGGCCGAGGTCCTCCTCGGGGTACATCGGCCGCAGCAACTCGTCCCCCGCGACGCCCTGGTAGAACCGGTGCACCAGTCGCCGGAAGGTCGGCTCGCCGCCGACCTGTTCGAAGAAGGTCTCCTCGCTGAGCGTGCCACGCCGGATCTCTTTCACCCGACCATGGTCGCAGACGGCGGCGGGGCCGTACACCGGGACCTGGGGACCAGGACCGGGGGCGTACGACCCCGCCGCCGTCGGCGTTCGGCTCAGGCGTCCTCCCAGCGGAAGAACCGCCAGGCGATCGCGGTGAGCACGGCGGCGAACGCCAGCAGCCCGCCCATGGTCGGCAGCGCGTCCATCACGCCGCCGCCCCGGGAGAGCACCGACTGCGCCGCGGTGACCAGGTGCTTGAGCGGCAGCGCCTCGGAGAAGGCCTTCAGCCAGGTCGGCATGTCATCGGTCGGGAAGAACGAGCCGGACAGGAACGACATCGGCAGCACGATGATCTGCGAGATGCCGTTGGCCGCCTCCTCGGTCTTCGCCAGCGACCCGGCCAGCAGGCCGATCGACATGAAGGCGATCGTGGCGCAGACCACCAGCGGGATGATCAGCCACCAGTCGCCGGTGAGCTTCAGCCCGAAGAACGGCATGGTGGCGACCACCAGGAAGACGGCGGTCTGGACCAGGGCCGTCAGCACCGAGACGGCGATCCGGGAGGCCACGATCGACCCGGCGCTCACCGGGGCCAGCCGCAGCCGCCGCAGCACCTGCTTCTTCCGCCAGGACACCAGGGTCAGCGAGGCCCCGAACACCGCGCCGGTGGCCACCGCCCAGCCGAGCAGGCCGGGGGTGAGGAACTGGATCGGCTTCAGCGAGTTGTCCTCGACCTGGCCGGAGTCCAGGACGAAGGCGGCGGGCTTGCCGCTGGCGGCCTGGTTGGCCTGCTGGACGACCGAGTTGACGATGCCCTGGACGGAGCCGGCGCGGACCTGGTCGGCGGCGCTGAAGCGCAGCACCACCTTGCCGTCCGGGCCCTCCTTGATCATCGCGTCCAGGTCGCCCTTGCGGACCTTCTCCAGCGCGGCGGCCTCGTCGTCGCCGCGGCTGATCGTGAGGACCTTCTCCAGCGCGGCCCGGCCGTCGCCCTGCACCGAGTCCAGCACCTGGACCGCGCCGACCTGCGCCACCTTGGCGTGCGGGCTGGTCGCGCCCTTGAGCAGGGTGCCGAACAGCAGCAGGAACATCAGGGGGAAGAGGATCACGAAGAAGACGGCGGTGCGGTCCCGGAGGAAGGCGACCACCATCACCCGCGAGAGGCTGGCGAACGCGCTCACCCGCTCGCGCTCCGGCTGCCCGGCGGGCGCGCCGGCGGGTTCGGGCGTGCGCTGGGCCGGAACGGCCGCGTCCCGCGTGCGTTCGGCGCTCATGCGCGGTACTCCCGTCCGGTGAGCTGGAGGAAGACGTCCTCCAGGGTGGCGCCGCGGACTTCGAGTCCGCGCAGCGCGTTCTGCTCGGCCAGCACGGCGAGCACCGGGGCCGGGAGGCGGGTCGAGACCGAGAGCGAGACGCCGTCGTCCTCGACCGAGGCGATCTCGGCGCCGGTCGCGTCGAGCAGGTCACGCACCCGCTCGACGGTCAGCAGCCCCGACTCCACGCTGATCCGCACGGTGTCGTCGATCTCGCGGACCAGCGCGGCCGGGGCGCCGGTGCGCAGGACCTTGCCGTGGTCCATCACCGAGACGCGGTCGCAGAGCACCTCGGCCTCGTCCAGGTAGTGGGTGGTCAGCACGACCGTGCGGCCCTCGGCGTTGATGTCCCGCAGGAGGTCCCAGAGGTTGCGGCGGGCCTGCGGGTCGAGACCGGTGGTCGGCTCGTCCAGGAAGACCAGCTCCGGGTCGTGGGCCAGCGCGCAGGCGATCGAGAGGCGCTGGGCCTGGCCGCCGGACATCTTGTCGGTCATCACCCCGGCCGACTCGGTGAGGCCCACCCGCTCCAGCATCGCGTCGGCCCGCTTGGGGCCGACGCCGTAGAACGAGGCGAAGGTGCGGATCGTCTCCCGCGCCGTCAGTTTGTTGAAGAAGGCCGAGGCCTGGAACTGCACGCCGATCCGCGGCAGCAGTTTCGCGTTGCGCGGCCAGGGCGCCATCCCCAGCAGTTCGATCCGGCCCTCGTCGGGCTTCCGGATTCCCTCCAGAATCTCCAGTGTGGTCGTTTTCCCGGCGCCGTTCGGGCCCAGGATCCCGTAGAACTCGCCGACCTCGACGGTGAGGGACACCCCGTCGACGGCCTGCACATCCCCGTACCGCTGACGGATTCCGTCGGCGGATATAGCTGCAGTCATGTGGCCTGAGCGTAGGGGTACACGGGGGGTGCTGGGGAGAGCGGGCGGACGTGATTTGAAGATCATTTTGCCGGGCCGCCGGGCCCCCGACCAGGGGTTCGGACCGTGCGTGTACGGGGTGACGGGCCACTGCGCGCGGTGGCGGACGCCGAGGGGCCCGGGCGGGAGCAGACTCCCGCCCGGGCCCGGGCGTCAGGGGCCCGACCCCGGGGTCAGGCGCGGTGCAGGGTGATGGTGGTCCACGCCCCGATGTGGATCCGGTCGCCGTCGTTCAGCGGGACGGCGGTGTGCGGGGTGAGCGACTCGGCGCCGCCGTTCATCGTGGTGCCGTTGGTGGAGTCCTGGTCGACCAGCACCCAGCTGCCGTCCGACTGTTCGGCGAGCAGCGCGTGCTGGTGCGAGGCGCCCGGGTCCTCCGGCGGGACGGAGAGGTCGATCTCCGGCACGGTGCCGCGGTGCTGGCTGCGCCGGCCGATCCGCAGCTGGCCGCGGCCGGTCAGCGGGATGCGCCGCTCGGGGCAGTACGGGGGGAAGAAGAGACCCGCGGCCTCCGGACCGCTGCGGGCCATCATGTCGGTGAAGTAGTCGCGGTCGGCCGAGACCACGGCGATCCAGTTGGTCCGGACCGGCTCGGGCTGCGCGCCCTGGTACGGCGGCTGGTGCGCCTGCTGCTGGGCCTGCTCCGGCTGCGGGGCGGGCTGGGGCGGCTGCGGGACCTGCTGGCCGTGCGGGTGCTGCTGCGGAGCCTGCTGCTGGACCTGCTGCGGGGCCTGCGGCGGCTGCGGCAGGACCGGCGGGGCCAGGTTGAACGAGGTGCCGAACTCGGCGCCGCGCCCGTTCGGACCGGGCTGGGCGTAGACCGGACCGGAGTCCTCGCGCGGCCGCTCCTGGTAGGGCTGCTGCTCCTGGTAGCCGGACTCCTGGTACGGGGCCTCCTGGTAGGGCTGCTCCTGGTACGCCGGCTCCTGGTGCCGTGCCTCCTGGTGCCGTGCCTCCTGGTACGGCTCGCCGCCGAGCTGCGGGTAGCCGTAGGCGGGCCGCTGCTGCTGGGCGTGCGGCGGCTGCGGCTGCTGGGCCGGCGGCTGGGGACCGCCGTACGCCGCCGGGATGTTCAGCGGGTCGGGTCCGGGCCCGCCCGCCGGTGCCCCGCCGGTCGGCGGGGGCTGGCGCCGCGAGGGCGAGGAGAGGTCGTAGTCGTACCCGCACTCCTCGCAGAACCGGCCGGTCTGCGGGCTCCGGCAGATCGGGCAGACCACCAGGCCCTCGGTGAGGTCCGGGAAGCCCTGCGCGCCCGGCGGGACGGCGCCCGGGCCCGGCTGCTCGGGGCGCGGCTGCACCGGCCCGCCGAACGGCGCGCCGCCGTGGCCGGGGTACCCCTGCCCGCCGTGCGCCCCCTGCCCGCCGAAACCGTCGTGCCCGCCGTGACCACCGTGCGCCGCCGGTGCCCCTGGCGCGCCCGGATGGGTGCCGGGCGGCGGCGGGATCGGCGGTGGCGGTGTCATCGGAAAGCCGCAGAAGTCGCACCAGTCCTCGGCCTGCGACTCGTGCCCCCTCGGGCAGATCGGCATCAGGTCCCCCCTCGATTTCCAGCCAGCTGGGGCAGCGTCCGGCCGGGCCGCGGCCCCACCGGTACTTCAGCGGTCATTTCTTCACACGGACGGTTTTGGTCGACCGGGTCTCAAGGGTCATCGAGTCGGCCTCACTCACATTCTTACGGAACCGAACCGTACCCTCCTTCGGGTCGACCACGTCCACCACCTTCTGCAGCAGCTTGAAGGTGCCCTCGTTCCCGGTCGCGTGGGCGATCCGGACGGCGGCGCCGAGCTTGGCGGTGGCGCGGTCGACGTCCCCGGCGCGGTGCGCCTCCAGGCCCTCCTGGATCGAGGAGGCCAGCTCGGCCTGCCCGGTGTAGTGGGCGACCTGCGGGCTGATCCGGGTGGACGAGGCCAGGTCGTCCGTCCAGACCGCCTTGACCAGGCCCTGCGACAGCACCTCGGGGGTGCTCCCGGTCTGCGGCGGCAGGACGAGGCTGATCCGGGCGGCGAGCATCTCGTTGCCGACGGCGGCGGCCGGGACCTCCACGCAGACGTGGTAGTCGCGGCTCTCGTCCCCCCAGGAGCCGGTCGGGTAGTCGCCGGCCCGCGGCCCGGCCTCGGTGCGGCGGCCGGTGAGGTCCTCCACGGTGGGGGCGACCTGCTTGACGAAGGTCACCACGGCGTTGGCCGGCGTCCAGATCCGCAGCGCGACGTCGGCGACCTGCTTGCCCATGGCGCCCTCCATCATGGAGCGGAAGTCCTCGGCGAGGCCGGACGGTTCGGCGACGATGTCGACGGTGCCGAGCAGCGCGGAGGAGATCCGGCGCAGTTCGTCCACCCGCCAGTCGGTGCCGACGCCGCGGCAGTCGGCGGTGAAGTGGCCGGTGACGCGCTCGATCACGCGCTCCAGGTCGGCCGCCGACTCGTGCTCGTTCTTGCCGTCGGTGAGCAGGATGGCGTGCCGGATGGCGATGTCACGGCGGGTCAGGAAGAGCGCGTCGGCCTTGGCGAGCCAGGTGCTCATGGCGGTGCCCCCGGCCGCGCTGAGCCGGCGCAGCGCCTCCTTGGCCTGGGCCCGGGTGGCCGGCGAGGCGGTCGCGAGGCCGCCGTCGCCGGGGAAGATCTCCCGGGCCTCGTGGGTGCCGGCCACCACGGCGAAGGCGACGCCGTCGCGGACGGTGTCGATGGCGGCGGCGGTGGCCTCCCGGGCGCCGCGCATCTTGCTGGCCGGGTAGTCCATCGAGCCGGAGCAGTCCACCATGATCACCACGGCGGCGGAGTGCGCTCCCGCGTCCAGCGGCCCGCTGTCGGTCACCCCGAGCGGCCGGCCGCCGGAGGTGCCGCCGCCGGTCGCGGTGACGGTGACGATGGCGTTCACCTCGCGGGCGCCGTCGGCGAGGAACGCGTTCTGGAAGATCTCCACGTCGAACCTGGGCAGGTTCGGCTTAGCCAGTGTTGCCATGGGCCGGTGGCTCCCGTCGGGTGGTCGGATGGTGCGAACGGTCGGTGGGGCGGGCCGCGGCAGGGCGTCAGCCCAGCGGCGGCTGCGGCGGGCGCGGCGGGACGCCGGGCCGCGCGGGGGGAGCCGGCGGGGCCGGCGGCAGGGGCGCGGCGGGCGAGCCGATCACCGGCAGGTCCGGCAGCGTCGGGTCGTGGTCCTCCTCGTCGTCCGCCGGTCCGCCGACGGGGGCGGCGGCCGGGCGGAGCACCGGCAGGTCCAGGGCGGTGGCGGTGCGCTCGTCCTCGGCGTCCGGCCACGCCGCACCGGCCAGACCGGTCGGCGGGTCGATCGGCAGCACGGCGACGGTGATGTTGTCGTGCCCGCCGGCCGCGACCGCGAACTTCACCAGCGTCCGGGCGGCGGCGAGCGGCTCGGTCCGGGCGTCCTGGCGCACGTAGAACGCGAGGTCGGTGGCGGCCTCGGCGTAGTTCCAGAGGCCGTCGGTGCAGATCAGCAGCACGCCGGGGACGTGCGGGGTGAAGTCCAGGGTGTGCGGGACGACCTCCTCGGCGTCCGCGCCGAGCCAGCCGGTGATGGCGTGGGCGCGCGGGTCCGCGTAGGCCTCGGCCTCGCCCATCAGCCCGGCCTCGACCATCCGGGCGGCCCAGGAGTCGTCCTGGGTGAGCCGGAACGGCTCGGCGGCGACCCGGTCGTCCGGGATCCAGTACGCCCGGGTGTCGCCGACCCAGCCGATGGTGACCCGGCCGCCGGAGGCTATGGCGCTGACGTAGGTGCAGGCCGGTGCGTTGACGTCGGGCCGGGCGGGTGCGCCGCCGTCCTCGGCGAGCGCGGCGACGGCGGCGGCCGCGTCGGCGATCGCGTCGCGCATCGCGGCCTCGGGGTCGCGGCCGGCCTCCAGCGCGGTCAGCAGGGATTCCGACGCCGCGTCGACGGCGGTCTCGGAGGCCTGGTCGGGCCGGTCGGAGGAGGAGACCCCGTCGCAGACCACGGCCACCACGACCGGCTCGCCACCGGGCAGCGAGGTGGCGGCGACGGTGAAGGAGTCCTCGTTGCGGTGGTGGCGCAGACCGCGGTCGCTGACCCCGGCGACGCCCCCGAGAGCCTTCTCCATGTGGTCGCGCGGGCGCGGCTGGGCGCCCCCGCAGGCCTCGCAGTAGCCGTCGGAGGTGACCTGCGGCAGGCCGCAGTGCACGCAGCCGGGCCCGCCCTGGGCGGGCACCGCCGCTCCGGGCGCGGCGGCGGGGACCACCGGCACCGGCACGGTCGGCGCGTGGTCCGCCCCGCCGGCGCCCTGGGCGGCGGACCAGCTCGCGGGCATCGCGCCCGGAGCCGGACGGCCGTTCCGGCTCGCCCCGCAGGAGCCGCAGTACGCGTCCTCCTGGTCCAGCGGCTCGGAACAGCTCTGGCACACGGTCTGCTGCGGCATTGCTACACCCACGTTCTGGGGCGGGCGCGGTTGGCCCGCTCCACCATCTCGATCCTGATCTCGGCCCGGTCGGCCAACCGGGCGAGTACCCGGTAGGACTGTTCCAGTGCGAGCCGCAGTTCCCGGTCGGCGGCCGGCCGTCCGAGGACGGTGACCTCGCCGGTCGTCGCGGTCCCACCGGTCCCGTCCGCCCCGCTCGCCCCGGCCGTCACACCCGCCGTCCCGCCCGCCTGCCCGGCGCCGCCGGGCGAGCCGGCGGACACCCAGCCGAGCGCGCTGTCGAGCACCTCGACGGAGAGCTCCTCGCGGGTCCGGTCGTCGAGCCGCAGGGCGGTCAACTGCTCGGAGCACGCGCCGAGGTCGGCGCCGAGCGGGTCGGTGGCGGGCCGTCCGCGCAGCCGGGCCCGGACGGCGGCGATCCGGGCGGCGGTGAACTGGCTGGAGGTGGCCGGTACCGACTCCAGCGCCCGGACGGCGCCGGGGCGGTCCCCGTCGGCGAGGCGGACCCGGGCCAGGCCGAAGGCGGCGCTGAGGTAGGCCTGGTCGGTCGTCCACACCAGGCGGTAGAACTCGGCCGCGTCGCCGCCGTCGCCGAGCAGTTCGGCGCAGATGGCGAGGGCGAGCTTCGGGGCGGACTCGCCGGGGAAGGCGTCGTAGACGGCGTCGAAGGCCTCGGCGGCGGCCCGCAGCCTCGCCTCGTCGGGTTCGCCGGGGGACCCGGGACCGGAGGAGCCGCTGACGGAGTCGACCAGGGCGACGAGGCCGCGGTACCAGACCACCCGCCAGTCGTCCGGGTGGTCCTTCTCCAGGGCGGCGAGCATCCGGTCGGCGTCGGCGCGGCTGCGCAGTTCCAGGTGGGCGCGCAGTTCGCGCAGCCGGCGCTCGGTGGAGACGGCGGGGGCGCCGGCCAGCGCGGCGAGTGCCTCCGCCGGGTCGGCGGCCAGCAGGGCGGCCAGGAAGCCCGCGTTCGGGTCGTTCGGGTCGACCCGGGGGACGGGCAGCGCCAGGGCGGCGGCGGCCGGGTCCAGCGCGGTCACCCGCAGCTCGCCGCGGCGCACCGCGGGGAGCACCAGATCGGTGTCGACCACCCGCAGTTCCGGACCGAAGAGGGTGGAGAGGGCGGGGCGGGGCCGCTGGTCCTGGAGCGCCAGCACCTCGCGGAGCACGCCGGTGAGCTGGTCGGCCATCTCCTCGGCGGAGCCGAAGCGGCGGGCCGGGTCCGGGTCGGTGGCGCGGACCAGGAAGCGGTAGTAGGACTCGTACTCGGCGAAGGCCGGCACCGACTCCGGCCCGGGCAGGCTCTCCCGGTAGGTGGTGCTGTAGCCCTGGAAGTCGAAGGTGAGCACGGCCAGCGTGCGGGCCACCGTGTAGAGGTCGGAGGCGGGGGAGGGGCCGTCGGTGGCGATCTCCGGGGCCTGGTAGCCGATGGTGCCGTAGATCGGGCCGTCGTCGTCGAGGCGGCGGACGGCGCCCATGTCGATGATCTTGAGCGCGTCGCCGCTCTGGATCACGTTGTCGATCTTGAAGTCGCAGTAGACCAGGCCCCGGCTGTGCAGGTACCCGAGCGCCGGCAGCGCCTCCAGCGCGTACGCGATGCCCTGTTCCACCGGCAGCGGCAGCCGCCGGCCGTCCGGCGCCCGGCGCTCGTTGGCGATGTCCTTGAGCGACTTGCCGCCGACGTACTCCATCACGATGTAGCCGTCGGTGGAGCCGGTGCGCAGGTCCGGGTGCTCGGCGAAGTTGATGATGCGGACGATGTTGGGGTGGTCCACCTCGGCGAGGAAGCGCCGCTCGGCCACGGCCACCGCGAGCGCGTCCTCGTCCCCGGTGTCCAGCAGGCCCTTGAGGACCACCCACTTGTCGTTGACCCGCCGGTCGATGGCGAGGTAGATCCAGCCGAGCCCGCCGTGCGCCAGGCAGCCGACCACCTCGTACTGCCCGCCGACCAGGTCCCCCCGGCGGAGCTTGGGCGTGAACGAGTACGGCGTGCCGCACTTGGTGCAGAAGCCGTCGGGCCGCCCCGGCCGGCCGTTCTTCTCCCGGCCCACCGGGGTCTCGCACTTGGAGCAGAACCGCTTGCGCTCCGGCACCTCCGGGTCGGCCAGCACCGCCGCCGTCGGATCGGCCGCCGGCACGGTCGGCACCGTCACCAGACCGGCGCCGAGCCGGTGGCGGGTGCCCGCGCTGACGCTGCCCCGGCTGCTGCGCACCGAGACCGAACGGCCGCTGCCGGTCCGGGTGGAGCGGTGCGAGCGGGAGCGGCCGGACAGCGAGCGGGACGAGCCGGTCCGGGAGGAGCGCGCCGAGTCGGGGTCGACCCGCGCGGACGGCACGTACGGCTGGGTCAGTCCGGTGTCACCGCCGGGGGCGGTCAGGCCGCACTCGTCGCAGTACCCGTCGTCGTCGATGGTGCCGGCGCACTCCCGGGGGCAGGGCGAGCCGGGGCCCGCCGCGGCGGTGCCCACCGGGGCGGCGGAGCCCGTCGAGGGGGAGCCCGTCGGGGCGGCGCCCGCCGGGGCGAGCCCGCACTCGTCGCAGTAGCCGTCCGCGTCGATCGTCCCGTCGCCGGTGCACTCCGGCCGTACGCACGCCTGCGCCATGAACCTCAGCCCCCCAGTCCGTGTTGCTGTGTCTGTCCGTCGACCGGCCCGGCCCCGGGCGGCTCGGCCTGCGCCGGCCGCAGCGACTGCTGGAAGCGGGCCACCGCGCCGGCCGCCGCCCGCAGGTCGCAGGGCGCGCTCCAGAGCAGCCAGCGGGCCTTCTCGTAGCGCTCGATCACGACCGGGTCCTCGGCCACCCGCAGCCGGGCCGCCATCGCCTTGTACGCGTCCAGGCGCCCCCGCAGCTCGGAGCGGACGGCCAGCGGCTGGGTCACCTCGGTCAGCGACTGCCGGGCCCGGCCCAGCTCCTTGGCGGCCGCGTCCTCCAGCGCGTCCAGCAGCGGCGCCAGCCGGTGCCACTGGCCGCTCTGGCGCAACTCCAGGGCCAGCACGATCTGTTCGCGCAGCGCCGAGGCCGGTCCCGGCACGGCCGGCACCTCGGTGGCGGCTATCTTCGCCAGCACCTCGCCGCGCGCCCGGCGGGCCTGCGCCAGCGTGGCGTCGGCCCGTTGCAGCAGGTCGCCGACGCCCTGCAGCCGTTCCTCCGCGTCGTCGCGCAGCCGCAGCAGGTCCTCCAGCTCGACCCGGACGCCGTCCAGCGCCCGGCCGGCCCGGTCGAAGCGCTCGGTGTCCACCACGCCGGACGGCGTGGCGAGCGCGGTGCCGTCCGGGCGGGTGCCGCGCTGGGCCGGTACCCGGGCCGGGCGCCAGAGCGCCAGCGGGTCGCCGCGCACCTCGGTGCGCAGCTCCGTCAGATCGGCTTCGAGCCCGGCCAGGTCGTCGCCGAGCGGGTGGTTGCCGGTGTGCACGCCGAGCGAGGCCGCCAGCGTCTGCACCCGGCGCAGTTCGGCCAGCAGCAGGTCGATCCGGGCGGGCAGCGCCGACCAGACGGCGTCGGCGGCGCTCACCACCTCCAGCACGGTGGCGTACCAGGAGTTCATCCTGGTCATCAGGGAGTCCAGGCTGACCCGCTCGACCAGCTTGGCGGGTGCGCCGAGCAGCTGCGGGCCGTCCGGCACCGCGCCGCCGGGTACGGTGACCGCCTCGCCGGTGAGCAGTTCGCTCAGCTCGGCGAGTTCGGCCGCGCCCGGTCTCGACCGGCGGGCGCGCACCGCGCGGGCCGAGGCCAGCGCCTCCGAGTAGCGGTCGAACAGCGACCAGAGCAGCGGCAGGCCCTGCCCGGCGACGGACCAGCGCTCCTGCGTCCGCCCGGTCAGCGCGGCGCCGTCGAGCAGCCGCAGGCCCGCGTGGTCCTGGAGCGAGAGCAGCGCCGACTCGACCGCGTCGCGGTCCGCGCCGAGGCGTGCCAGCGCACGGTCGACCTCCTCCCGGCTCAGTACCGGGCCAGCGGAAGCTGCCAACGCCCTCTCTCCTTCTCTGTCCTGGATCGTTCTCGCTGCCCCGGACCGATCCGCCCCGACCCTAGCCTGTGGCCGCGGGGCCGGACCGGGGCCGGGCGCCGACGGGCCGTCACCGGGCCGTCACCGGTTCCTCAGGGGGTGCCGGGGTCGTGCCGGGCCGGTCAACGCTGCGCCGGCCAGTAGTGCTCGGCGTCGTTCAGCATGTACGGCTTGAGCCAGCGGTCGTACGCCGCCCGCCACGCGCCGCTCGCGTGGTAGTCGGCGAGCACCTGGTTCACCCGGGCGGTCAGGTCGGTGCTGGTCTTGAGCATCGCGACGCCCATCACGGCCGGCCGGACCTCGCCGTCGACCAGCCGGACGGTCTGGTCCTGGGCGGCCTGGCTGGCCGCGAGGCCGTCGTCGGTCATGGTCGCGTCGACCTTGCCGAGCTGCATCAGCACCAGGCAGTCCAGGTGGTTCTCCACCGAGACGATCTTCGCGACCTTCGGACGGGACTTCAGCTCGTCCTCGGCGGAGGAACTGGTCGCCGCGCAGACGGTCTTGCCGTCCACCGCCTCGTCGATCGTCCTCGCCGCAGACGCCTTGGGGACCACCACGCGCTGGCTGGTGTTGAAGTACGGCTTGGAGAAGGCGATCTGCTGGAGCCGGTCGCAGGTGATGGTCATGGTCCGGACGATCAGATCGACCCGGCCCTCCTGGACGAACTTGACCCGCTCGGCGGTCGGGACGGCCTTGAGGGTCACCTTGTCCGGATCGCCCATGATCGCGGCGCCGATCGCCCGGGCGAGGTCGATGTCGAAGCCCTCGATCTGGCCCGTGTTGGGGTTGCGGGAGCCCCAGCGGAAGCTGTTCTGGTCGACGCCGATCACCAGGCTGCGCTTGGCCTTGACGGCCTTCACCGCCGGGCCGTCCTCGCTGCTCGGCGGCACGCTCTGGTAGACGTCGCAGTCGTTGCCGGCCTGCTCCTGCCGGGGCGCCGTGGCCGGCGCGGCGGCGCCCGCCGACAGCACCGCGCCCTGCGGGCCGCCCGCGCCGAGCACCGCCGCGCAGCAGGCGAGCAGCGCCACCGCGGTGGCCGATCCGGCCCGTACCGTTGTCCTGCCCATCGTGTCCGTCCCCCTTCTACCGGTACTCGGCCAGTCGCCGGCCGAGGCCGCGCAGGGCCGCGGCGGCGGCCACCAGGGCCAGCACCGCGACCGCCGCGGCGGCGGTGCGCAAGTCCCCGTCGGTGCCCTCGGCGGCCCGCTTGAACTCCTGGAGCTCGGTCGCGGCGGCCTGCGCCAGCCGCTGGTCGGTGGCGTTGAACGCGGCGTCGGAGGTCTTCGGCACGTCCGCCTCCTTGACGGTCACCGTGGCGTCCAGCGCGCCCTGGTAGTCCGCCTCGACGTTCTCCAGGTTGCTCGCCGCCTGGTGCCGCTCGCGCCACTGGTCGTACTGCCGCATGGCGTCGAGGATGGCCGCGCCGGCGTCCTCGGGCGCCAGCCGCCGGGCCTCGGCCAGGGTGCCGGCCGTCCCGGGGCGACCGGTGTCGGAGCTGAAGAGGTGCTCGGTGGTCTTCGTCCAGAGGTCCGCGTACTGGGTGCTGGAGCCGCGGGCCACCAGGTGGAGGTTCTCCGCCAGCCGGGCGGTCAGCACGTCGACCCGGGCGGCGTTGAGGGCCTTCAGCGGGTTGGCGCCGTCGATCTGGCTCTTGCGCAGCGTGGAGTTGGCGCCCGTCCCGGCCACCGTCAGCCAGAGCACCGCGGCCAGTACGGCGGCGGTCGAGCCGAGCAGCCCGATGTTGAAGACCCGGTTGGTCCGCCGGTACAGCGTCGTCTGCACCCAGACCAGCGCGGTGAGCGTCACCACGCCCAGCCCGTACGCGGCCCAGGGGATGGACTGCGCCTCGGCGTAGTCGTCCGCCAGCGCCTGGTTCTCGGCGGCGCTGAGCTGGGCCGCGGCGGGCAGCAGCACGGTGCGCATCTGGTCCGAGGCGTGGCGCAGGTAGGCGCCGCCGAGCGGGAAGCCCTGGCGGTTGTCGGCCCGCGCCGTCTCCACCAGGCCGGCGTACACCGGGACCTGCTGGTTGAGCGTGGCGAGCCAGCCCTGGGCGGGGGAGGAGGTGGTGGTGCGCGCCGCGGCCTCGGCGATCAGCCGGGACGCCGTCGCGAGGTCCTGTTCGTAGCGGTCCCGGACGGCCTTCGGCTCGGCGCCGGCCAGCAGGAAGCCGGTGGCCGCCGTGGTGTCCGCGTCGGCCAGTGAACGGTGGATGTCGGCGGCCGCCTGGCTCAGCGGCTGGCTGTACGAGACCACCCGTTCCGCCGCCTGTGCGCGGGAGTTGACCTGCCAGGCGGTGAGCGCGCCGAAGGCCACGGTGAGCACCGCCAGCAGCGCTCCGGCCAGCCGCAGCCGGCCCGGTGCCGTCCGGGTGGCGCGGCGCAGCCGGCCGAGCGGGCCGGTCTCCCGGGCCGCGGCCGTGCCGCCGGGCCGCGCCGGCGCCACCGTGCGGGGCCGCTCCGTACGTACTGGTGTCGCCACCGGCCTCACCCTCCCCTGTGGCCGGCTCCGTCATCCGGGGCCCGGCCGTTGCCAGCAGTATGGCCGTCACTCCCCGCGGCCACACCCGACTTGCGCCGATCTTGAGCATCGCGGGGGCCCGGTCCCGGGTCCCGCTCCGCGGGCACTGCCGCGATCACTGGTACGAGTGCGGCCGACCACGGTGTCGAGCCCTGCCGGCGGCCGCCAGGGCTCGCCGGGGTCCGTCGCCCCGGTGCGCGGGGCGGGTCGGTGATCGGGTCGACGCGGGATGCACCCTATGCGGTTCCCCGGACAGTCGGAGGGGAGGGGTCCGGTTGTGCCGCCCCGGTCTCCGGAAGGGCCGTCCGTACCATGGCGGCATGCGACTTCTGGGAACGATCTCCGCCGACCGTCCGCTGCTCGTCGTCGCCGTCCGGGAGGAGGCCGCGTACCTGGGTGACCGGCTCCCGGTCCTGCTGACGGGCATCGGCAAGGTCAACGCGACCGCCGCACTGGCGACCGTCCTCGCCCGTGGCGAGCACCCCTCCGAGGTGGTCAACCTCGGCACCGCGGGCGCGCTGCGCTCCGGCTGGGCGGGCACCCACACGGTCGTCCAGGTGATCCAGCACGACCTCGACAGCCCCGCGCTGCTGGAGCTGACCGGCCGTACCTACGGCGCTCCGCTGATGGTCGGCAAGGGGGACGGCCCGGTGCTGGCCACCGGCGACCAGTTCGTCTCCGGCGCGGCCGCCCGTGACCGGCTCGCCGAGCACGCGGACCTCGTCGACATGGAGGGCTACGCCGTCGCCACCGTCGCCCACCGGGCCGGGCTCTCCGTGCGGCTGGTGAAGCACGTCAGCGACGAGGCCGGCGAGGGCGCCGTCCACTCCTGGCGGGAGTCCGTCGACGACTGCGCCCGCCACCTCGGGGACTGGGTCCACCACCAGGGCTGGTGACGGGAGGGCTCGTTAGCCTGGTGGGCGTGACCGACAACACCGCCGCGAACGAGCACCGTGACGTCCGCCCGCCGGGCCTCGACGCCGACGAACCGACCACCCTGCTGACCTTCCTGGACTACCTGCGCGAGGCCGTCATCGGCAAGACCGACGGCCTCACCGACGAGGACGCCCGGCGCCCCGGCGTCGCCTCCGGCACCAGTCTGCTCTGGCTGGTCCGGCACCTCACCGCCGTCGAGCTCAACTGGTTCCTCTGGGCCTACCGGGGCGAGGGCGACGAACCGTGGGACGACGAGGCCGCCTCGCCCGGCGACGAGACGGTGGCCGGGTCGGTCGCCGCCTACCGGGCCGCGATCGCCCGCGCCAACGAGGTGATCGCCGCCGCCTCCGACCGGCTCGACCGCCCCGGGGTCCGGTCGCTGCGGCCCGGCGCCGAAGCGCCGTCGATGCGCTGGGTGCTGGTCCACATGATCGAGGAGACCGGTCGGCACGCCGGCCACGCCGACATCATTCGCGAGCAACTGGACGGTTCGGTCGGCCGGTAGGGCCCTGCCCGGACCCCGCCCCCGGACCCCGTTGCCGGGCACCCGCCCGCGGCGCGACGCCGGGGGCGGGTTGGCCCGCATCTGACGGTCAGTGGAATACTCCCCCGCGCACCGCGGCGCCGTCTCGACGGCGCAGCGCGCTTTCACACATGGGGGATTCGGAAGTTCATGTCATCGTCAGTCAGATCCACGCGTTCCGCCCGGGCCGTCCTCGGGGCGTCGGTCCTCGCACTCACCCTGCTCGGCACCTCGGCGTGCGGGCCGGACAACAGCTCGGCGGACACCGCCGCCGCGGCGGGCGCGCCGGCCCTCGGCCTCCCCGCCAACCTCGACGACCTGAAGAAGTGGAAGTTCGAGGACTGGGAGAAGTGGGCGAAGGACTACGCCCTCCCGGCCGCCACCAAGGGGTTCTGGACCCTGGAGAAGCTGCTCCAGGCCAAGCCGAACGAGCCGATCGAGCCGCCGGCGCCGCAGCCCGCGGGCACCCAGGCGCCCGCCCAGCCGTCGGCCCCGGGGCCGAGCACCCCGGCGGCGGGCAGCAAGCCGCCGGCCGGCCAGCCCACCCAGCCGGGGCACCCGACCACGCCGGCCGCCGCGACCACCCCGGCGGCGCCGAAGCCGTCCAACACCCAGCAGCCGGCCTCGCAGGCCCCGGCGCCGCCCAAGCAGCCGGCGCAGCCGCCCTCCCAGGCCCCGGCCCAGCCGACCCAGGCCCCGGCCCAGCCTTCCCAGCCCGCGCAGCCGCCGGCCCAGCCCGGGCAGCCGCCCGCGCAGCCCGCCGACAACGGCAACGACCCGCTGCCGAAGACCGTCAACGCCCAGCCCCTGCAGCATCCGTACACCAAGCTCGCCGTGCACGGGAAGCTGTTCGCGGACGAGCCGGGCGCCGGCGCGGCCGGCGGCGGTCTGGGCCGTTCGCAGTGCTCGGCGACCGTGGTGGCCGACCCGGCCCACCCCGGCAAGAGCAACCTGGTCTGGACGGCGGGCCACTGCGTCCACCAGGGCAAGGGCGGTTCGTTCTACAGCAACATCTCCTTCATCCCGGCCTTCAACAGCAATGCCGCGATGAGCGGTGGCAAGCAGGCGGACGAGTCCCAGTACGCGCCGTTCGGCATCTGGGGCGCGACCCAGGCGGTGACGTCCCCGCAGTGGAAGGCCGAGGGCGGCAAGACCGGTGACGCGGCCACCCACTACGACTTCGCGGTCATCCGGGTGAAGCCCGCGGACGGCGCGAAGTCGCTGGAGGAGACGGTCGGCGGTGCGGTGCCGGTCTGGTTCAACGCGCCGCGTGACCAGCTGAGCGTCACCGAGTACGGCTACCCGGCCGCCCCGCCGTTCGACGGCATGGAGCTGAACCGCTGCGAGAGCGGCAAGCCGGGCCGGCTGTCCTACGAGCCGACCCGCCCGCCGATGCTGGTCATCGGCTGCACCATGACCGGCGGCTCCAGCGGGGGCGGCTGGCTGGCGGTCAAGGACGGCAAGCCGGCGCTGGTCAGCAACGTCTCGGTCGGGAAGCACACCGGCGACCCGATGTACCAGGCCGGCCCGTACCTGGACGACGTCGCCGCGGGGGCGTACGACTTCCTCTCCAAGAAGGGCTGAGCCCCCAGCGGCCGCCCCCGCACCCCGGTGTGCGGGGGCGGCCTATGAGGCGCTGATCAGCTGACTGCTGGTCAGTCAGTCAGCTGACCGCCGCCGCCAGGACGGCGCCGGTGGTGACCACCTTGGCGAAGCGCATCGCGTGCAGCACCGTCGCGGTGGCCCGGGCGAGTTCGGCGGCCGGCACGGTCACGCCGTCCGGCCCGGCCATGTCGAAGGTGTGCATGGCGTCGGTCGGGAAGACCGTGTCGTACCCGAGGTTGCCCGCCATCCGCGCCGTGGTCTCGTTGCACACGTTCGTCATGATCCCGACGATGACGACCTGGCGGGCGCCCCGCTGCCGGAGCCAGGCGTGCAGGTCCGGGGTGCCGTAGAAGGCGCTGTTCACCGGCTTGGTGATGTGCAGGTCCGCCTTGACGTCCGCCACCACGTCCTTCAGCTCGTACCCCGGGGTGCCCGGCGCCAGTGGCCCGGTCTGCGAGGCGTGCTGCACCACCACGACCGGGCGCCCGGTCTCCTGCCAGGTGCCGATCAGTTCGCCGATCCGCTGCTCGGCCTCCGGGTTGTCCCGCTCGCCCCAGAACGCGTGGTCGTCGAAGCCCTTCTGGACGTCGATGACGACGAGTACGGCGTCGGAGTCGATGGTGAGCGGGGCGTCGAATGCGTCGGTGTTCGTCATGCGTCCATCGTGTCGGCGCCCGGGCACCCCGGGTGAGGGGCGCCGGCGCCACCCATCGATCGATTCCTGCCACCGTGCCCCGGGCGCCCGGGTGCCCTTCGTCGCTAGATTTCTGCCATGCGGACTGTGGGTTGCCTGATCTTCGAGGGCGTGCGGGCGTTCGACTACGCGGTGATCGGCGAGGTGTGGTCGAACCGGCTGACCCGGCCCGGGCTGCCCGCGTTCGACCTGCGGGTCTGCGGGCCGCAGGGCGCCCGGGTGCGGCTCGGCGGCGGGCTGGAGCGGGTGCCGGACTTCGGCCTGGAGACGCTGCGGGAGTGCGATCTGGTCGTCGTCCCGGGGATGGAGCGGCTGAACGAGCCGCGCGACCCGGCCGTGCTGGCCGCCCTGCGCGCCGCCCACGAGGGCGGCGTCACCGTCGCCTCGCTCTGCGCGGGCGCCTTCGTCCTCGCCGAGGCCGGGCTGCTGGACGGCCGGACCGCCACCACCCACTGGGCGCTCGCCGGCGAACTGGCCCGGCGCTTCCCGGCGGTGGACGTCCGCCCGGAGGTGCTCTTCACCGGTGAGGGCGGGCTCTGGACCTCCGCCGGGGTGGCGGCCGGCATCGACCTGTGTCTGCACCTGGTGCGCGCCGCGCACGGCCAGCAGGCCGCCGCCACGATCGCCCGGACGATGGTCACCGCGCCCTTCCGGGCTGGTGGGCAGGCGCAGTTCATCCCGTCGCCGGTCCCCGAGGACGCCGGCGGTGACGACGTCCTGGCCCGGGTCCGCGCCGAGGTCCTGGCCGCCCTCGACACCCCGTGGACGGTCCGCGGGATGGCCGGGCTGGCGCTGATGTCGGAGCGCTCGTTCGCCCGCCGCTTCGTCGGCGCGACGGGCACCACGCCGCTGCGCTGGCTGCTGGAGCAACGCGTGCTCCTGGCCCAGCGGTTGCTGGAGGAGACGGACCTGCCGGTGGACGCCGTCGCGGTCCGCAGCGGCTTCGGTGCGGCGGTCTCGCTGCGGCCCGTCTTCGTCGCCCGGGTCGGGGTCGCCCCGCGCGAGTACCGCCGGGCCTTCCGGGGGCGCGAGGGGGATCAGGGACCGGCGGGCGCCGCCGGGCCGACGCGGGAGGCCAGTCCGTCCAGCAGGTTGGCCAGGCCGAACTCGAACAGGGTGTCCAGGTCCAGGTCGTAGCCGTTCGGGAGGTCGGCCATCAGCCGGCCGAACACCGGGAAGCGGCCGGAGTCGGCGAGCGCGCCGATGACGGGGAGCTGGCGGTCCATCCACTGGTCCTCGGTGACGCCGGTGGCGGCCCGGGCCTGGTCCTCGCGCTCCAGGTTGACGGCGATGCCCTCGATGTAGCTGTACAGCAGCACGTGGATGTCGAGCATGGCCGGCGCGGAGAGGCCGTGGCCGTCGAGCGCGGCGAGCGCCCATTCGGCGTGCACCAGCAGGTTGGGCAGCAGCAGCGGCCGGGTGACCGGGCTGAGCTGCGCGAGCCAGGGGTGGCGGCGGAACAGGGCCCAGAGGGTGCGGGCGCCCAGCTCCAGGCGGGGCCGCCAGCCGGCGGGCGGGTCGGCCGGGTAGCGGGCCTCGCCGAAGGCCGCGTCGGCGGCCAGCATGACCAGCTCCTCCTTGCTGGTGACGTAGCGGTACGGCGACATCGCGGACACCCCGAGCCGCCCGGCGACGGCGCGCATCGAGAGCGAGCCGAGCCCTTCGGCGTCGGCCAGCTCCAGCGCGGCCCGGACGATCCGCTCCCGGCTCAGCTCGCCGTCCCCGGCGGGCGCGCGGTCCGGTGCGGGGTGGGCGGCGGCTGCGGTGGGCGGCGCGGGCACGGGCGCGACGGCAGCTGCGGCCGGTGCGACCGCCGGAACCGCCACGCCCGGTCCGGTCGGGCGGGTCGGGCCGCCGGCCACCACGGTGCCGACCCGGGCCCGGGCCTCCACCAGCCCTTCCAGCCGCAGCACGGTCAGCGCCTTGGTGGCGGTGGCGAGGGCGACGCCCCACTCCTGGGCGAGCCGGCGGTTCGAGGGCACCCGCTCGCCCGGGGCGAGCGCGCCGGTGGCGATCCGCCGTCGGAGGTCGGCGGCGATGCGCCGGTAGGGCGGGTCCGGGTCCGTGGCCATGCTGTCGACTCCTCGGAAGATCTTTTCGCGGTCGTCCGCCCTGTACTAGCTCAGGGCCGACCGGCCGAGATGCCCGCCGAAAGGCCCGCTGTACTAGCACAGATACGCCCGAACCTGCTGGTCAGCTCCTTGCGTGCCTCTGAATTTACGTCGTACATTCAGAGCGCGAGCTGCGCACGAGCAGCTCGCTTACAGCGTACAGACACAGGCGTCCGGGTAACCGGCCGCGAACAGGGGGAGTTCCTCATGCAGACCGTCCTCGTCTCCGGTGGCGGCATCGCCGGCCTCACCCTCGCCCACTGGCTGCGCCGCAACGGCTTCGCCCCGACGGTGGTGGAGCTCGCCGCCGCCCCGCGCCGTGGCGGCCAGGCCGTCGACATCCGGGGCGTCGCACTCGACGTCGTCGACCGGATGGGTCTGACCGGGCCGATCCGGGCCGCCCGGACCCGGATGCGCGGCATGTCCGTCCTCGACGCCGACGGCAACGAGGTGCACCGCTCCACCGAGGCCACCTACAGCAGCGGCCGGCTCGACAGCGACGACGTCGAGCTGCTGCGCGAGGACCTCGTCGCCCTGCTGCACGAACACGCCTCCGACGGCGTCGAGTTCGTGGGCGGCGACAGCATCACCGGGCTCCGGGAGGACGAGCACGGCGTGCACGTCACCTTCGCGCACGGCGCGCCCCGCACCTTCGACCTGGTGGTCGGCGCGGACGGCCTGCACTCCGGGGTCCGCAGGCTGGCCTTCGGCCCCGAGGAGCGGTTCCTGCGCCACCTCGGCTCCCACGTCGCCATCTTCGGCGCGGACAACTTCCTCGGCCTGGAGGACTGGCAGGTCTGGCAGCGCGACGGCCACGCCGGCTACGGCATCTACCCGGTGCGCGGCAACCGCGAGCTGCGGATCACCTTCGGCTACGGGAGCGACGAACCGGCCGTGCGCGACATGGCGCTGGCCAGGCGGCAGGTCGCCGAGCGGATGGGCGCGCTGCGCTGGGAGACGCCCCGGCTGCTGGCCGCGCTGGAGCGGGCGCCCGACTTCTACGCCGACGTGATGGCCCAGGTGCACCTCGACCGCTGGTCCGTCGGCCGGACCGCCCTGGTCGGCGACGCCGGGTACTGCGCCTCGCTGCTCTCCGGTCAGGGCACCAGCCTGGCGCTGGTCGGCGCCCATGTGCTCGCCGACGAGCTCGGGCGGGAAAGGGCGGCGGGCGGGGACCACCGCGCCGCCTTCACCCGCTACGAGGAGCGGATGCGCCCCTTCGTGGTCCTCAACCAGGCGCTGGCCACCGAGAACCCCGGCGGCCCGCCGGCCGAGGAGTCGGTCGAGCGGGCCAAGCGCGCCATCGCCCTCGACCGCTGAGCGGCCCAGGCGCCGAGCCGGCGCAGGGGCGGGGGCAGGGGGCAGACGCAGGGGCAGGGGCAGGGGCAGGGGCAGGGGCAGGGGCAGGGGCTCAGGGCCGAGGGCGCCCCTAGAAGTCGCCCGCCCGGCGCAGGACGAGGTCGGCGACGGCCTCCCAGTGGGCGTCCGGCGCGGTCACCACGAGGTGCCCGGCGCCGCACGGCAGCGAGGCGCTGGTGCAGCCGTGGGACCGGGACCCCGCCACCCGGGTGGCGACCCCGTCCAGGCGGAGGACGACCTCGTGGCGGACGGGCCCGAGGTCCTCCGGGAACGTCCCGTGGTCGATCCGCCCGGAGTCGGCGAGGAAGACCCAGAGCTCGGACTCGGGCGTGCTGAACGGCCGGACCCGGTGGCTCTCCGGCAGCGGCCGGGAGGTCTGGACGGTCGCCATCAGGTCGGTGCCGCGGTGGTAGCCGACGTCGAGGCAGTGGAGGAACCCGTCCGAGCTCTGCCGCCCCAGCAGGGTGAACCACCCGGCCGGGGCGTCGCGGAGCACGGCGACCGGCTCGCCGAACTCCTCGGCGGTCTCCCGGTCGGGCGTCCGGATGCCGGGCGGGCGCCGGTCGTCGCTGTGGAACACGGCTCCCCCAAGTGTGTGCTGCACGGGCCGACTTGACCCAGTACACCACGGCGGGCCGGTCCGCCGGGGCCGGGCCGGGCGGTCACCGGGACGGCGTGACCAGCCCGGCCTCGTAGGCGGTGATCACGAGCTGGACCCGGTCCCGGGCGCCCAGCTTGGCGAGCAGCCGCGACACGTGCGACTTGGCGGTGGCCACCGTGATGAAGAGGTCCTCGGCGATCTCGGCGTTCGACCGGCCGCGTCCGACCAGGGTCAGCACCTCCCGCTCCCGCTCGGTGATGCCCTCGACCGTCGGGGGCGGGCCCTCCGGGGCGGCCCCGGGGCGGGCGGCCCCCGGGCGCCCGACGAAGTCCGCGATCAGCCGGCGCGTCACGCCCGGCGCGATCAGCGCGTCGCCGTCGGCGACCACCCGGACCGCCGCGAGGATGTCGTCCAGCGCCATGTCCTTGACCACGAAGCCGCTCGCCCCGGCCCGCAGCGCGTCGTAGACGTGGTCGTCCTCGTCGAAGGTGGTCAGCACGAGGACGCGGGCCGTCGCCGGTCCGGCCGTGATCAGTCGGGTGGCCTCGATCCCGTCCATGCCGGGCATCCGGATGTCCATCACCACGACGTCGGGGCCCAGCTCGCCGACCAGTCGGACGGCCTCGGCGCCGTCGGCGGCCTCGCCGACCACCAGCAGGTCGGGGTGGTCGGCCATGATCACGCGCAGTCCGGACCGCACCAGCGGCTGGTCGTCGACGAGCAGGACGCGGACGCTCATCGGGCCACCGCCGTGACTCCGGCGGGCAGCGGCAGCCGGGCGGCCACCCGGAAGCCGCCCCCGGGGCGCGGCCCGGCGCTCAGCCGGCCGTGCAGCAGGGCGACCCGCTCCCGCATGCCCACCAGCCCGAAGCCGTGGTCCGGCCCGCTCGTGGCGGCGCCGCGCCCGTCGTCGACGATCTCCACCGACAGCTCCCCGTCCCCGTGATCGATGGTCACCCGGCAGTGCCCGGTGCCCGCGTGGCGGACCACGTTGGTCAGCGCCTCCTGGACGATACGGTAGGCGGACAGCTCGATCTCGGCCGGCAGCGGACGCCGCTCCCCCCGCTGGCGCAGGTCGACCCGCACCCCCGCGTCGGCCGTCGCCGCCACCAGCCCGTCGATGTCCGCCAGTCCGGGCGAGGGCGCGAGCGGCGCCCGCCTCGACTCCGCGGGGCCCGGGTCGCTCTGCCGCAGCGCCACCAGCGTGCGGCGCAGACCCGCCAGCGTCTCGCGGCTGGTGGCCTCGATGGCGCGCAGCGCCTCCCGGGCCTCCGCGGGCTGGGTCTCGATCACCCGGCTCCCGACCCCGGCCTGGATGGCGATGATGCCGATGCTGTGCGCGACCATGTCGTGCAACTCCCGGGCGATCCGCAGCCGTTCGGCGGTCACCGCCTCGGCCGCCTCCTGCGAGCGCAGCGCCACCGCGTGCTCGCGGCGCTCGCGGACCAGCAGGCCGACGGTGCAGGCCGCGGCCGTCGCCAGGACGGCGATCACGGCGTTGGCGGTCAGGTTGTCCCCGTGGGCGAAGCCGCCGACCAGCAGCAGTTGGACGAGGGTGGACACGGTCACGGCGCCGATCCAGGCCCGGCGCGCACCGGTGGCGACGACGAAGCCCAGGAGGGCGTCCACCGCCAGGAAGGGCAGGAACTGGCTCTGGTAGGTCAACGCCAGGTGCGGATCCCCGGAGTTCCCCGTGCCCACCACCACGACGGCGGAGCCGAGGAGGGCCATCGCCAGCGCCAGCAGCGGCATCCTCCGCACCACACCGACCAGCAGGCTCACGGCCAGCAGCGACCCGACGGCGTGCAGCGCGTGCGGAGCCCGCGGCGTGGCCCCCGCCAGCAGAGCCGTCGCGAGCACGTAGACGGAGCCGCCCACCCAGGCCGCGACGCGCGTGCCGGTCACCGGCACGGCGCCTCTCCGCGAGGGCCGGGGCGGGGGCGTGGCGGTGCGCGGGGTGATCGTTCCGACGTTCATGCGGCGAGGTTAGCCAGCGGCCGCCCGCGCGGCATCGGCCCGGGGGCGTACGCCCGTGGGCGGATCCCGCCGGGGGAGGTGTCGCCCCGGGCCCGATGCCCGGACGAGGGCCGCCCGGGCAGAGTCGTCCTCGTGATCGAAGTCAAGGAACTCACCAAGCACTACGGCGGCAGGACCGCCGTCGACCGTCTCACCTTCACCGTGCGGCCGGGCCGGGTCACCGGATTCCTCGGCCCCAACGGAGCGGGCAAGACCACCACCCTGCGGATGATCCTCGGCCTGGACGCCCCGACGGCCGGCACCGCCACCGTCGGCGGCCTCCCCTTCCGCACCCACCCGCGCGGCCTGCGGCACGTCGGCGCGCTCCTCGACGCCAACCAGGTGCACGGCGGACGCAGCGCCGCGGCCCAGCTGTCCGCCCTGGCCCGCAGCAACGGCATCCCGCTGCGCCGGGTCGACGAGGTGCTGCGGGAGGTGGGGCTGGCCGAGGCGGCGGCCCGCCGGATCGGCGGGTTCTCGCTGGGCATGAAGCAGCGGCTCGGGATCGCCACCGCCCTGCTCGGCGACCCGCCCGTGCTGGTCTTCGACGAACCGGTCAACGGCATGGACCCGGAGGGCGTGCTCTGGATGCGCCGGCTGTTCCGGCGCCTGGCCGCCGAGGGGCGCACGGTGCTGCTGTCGAGCCACCTGATGTCGGAGATGGAGCACACCGCCGACGACCTCGTGGTGATCGGCCGGGGCCGGCTCATCGCCGCCGAGCCGGTCGGGGAGTTCGCGGCCCGCAGCACCGGCCGGGGCGTCGTGGTGGGCACCCGGCAGGCCGCCGAACTGGCGGCGGTGCTGGCCGCCGCGGGCGGCTCGGTCGCACCGGCGGACCCGGCCGGTACCGGGAGGCTCACCGTGACCGGACTGCCGGCGGACCGGATCGGCGCGCTCGCCCTGGAGCACCGGATCCTGCTGGACGAACTGACCACCCGGAACGCCTCCTTGGAGGAGGCCTTCATGGAACTCACCGCCGACAGCGTCGAATACCTGGCAGGAGAGCCCCGATGACCACGTCCACGGCCGCCCCGGCGGCAGCCCCCGCAGTCACCCCCTCAGTCGTCCCGGCGGCTGCCTCGCCCGTGCGCTTCGGCGATCTGCTCGCCTCCGAGTGGATCAAGACGCGGTCGCTGCGCTCCACCCCGTGGGCGATCGCGGTCACCACGGTGTTCGTCATCGGCTCCGCCGTCGCGGCGACGATGGCGGCGCACGACGGCGACGCGGTCCCGGGCGCGCCCCGCGAGTTCCTCCCCTTCAACGCCTTTCCGGCGGCCGGGTACTGGACCCTGATGCTGGTCGCCGCCACGATGGGCGCCATCACCGTGGTGAGCGAGTACAGCAGCGGGCTGATCCGCACCACCACGGTGGCCGTCCCCGCCCGTGGCCAGGTGGTCCTGGCCAAGGCGGCCGTCACCGCCGCGCTGTGGACCGCGGTCGGCGCGGTGACCTCCGTCGGCTCCTTCCTGGCCTCCCAGGCCGTGCTGGGCGGGGGAGCCCCCGCCACCCAGCACGGCCTGGCCCGGGCCCTGGTGGCGTGCACCCTGGTGGCCCCGATCTGCGCCCTGGTCGGGCTGGGTCTCGGGGTGCTGATCCGGCACACCGCCACCACCGTGGTCACCGGGGTCTTCACGCTGGTGCTGCTGCCCCCGATGTTCTCGGAGGGGACGCGCTGGTCGGCGGACGTCAACCACCTGATGCCGTCCACCGCCTGGCGGCGCCTGGTCCAGAACTGGCCGGCGGATCCCGACTCCCTCGCGTACACCGCGACCGTCCCCGGCTCGTGGGCCGTGTACCTGCTCTGGCCGCTGGTCGCCGTCGTGCTCGCGGTGGTCGTCGTGCGGCGCCGCGACGTCTGAAAGGCTGCTGCGAGGGCCTCGGATGACGCTGGGTCACGTCCGGCACCGTCCGAGAATTGACCCATGGAAGTGGGTCGGAAATGCACCCTGGCTCGGGTCTCTCGACTGCGTAGAGTCGTAGACACAAGGCCACGGCGAGAGACCGGGGCCCACCACCCGAAACACGGAGAACGACTGTGAACACCGCTGCGAACCTCATCCCGGCCGCCGCCGACCTCAAGCCCGTGCTGACCCGCGCGGCCGAGGCCGAGACCACCAGTGACCCGAGCAGCGTGATGACCCTGCTGGCCGACTGCGGCACCGACGGCAGCTCGATCACCAGCTACCGCTCGACCTTCGCCAAGGGCGCGGTCGGCGCCCCGGCCCACTTCCACACCCGGGCCTCGGAGCTGTTCTTCGTGATCGACGGCTCGCTGCAGGTGCTGGTCGAGAACGAGATCAAGGTCCTCGGCGCCGGCGACCTGCTGCTCGTCCCGCCGCACACCCCGCACGCCTTCGCGGCGGCGCCCGGCTCCGAGGCCGACGTGCTCTTCGTCTTCACCCCGGGCATGCCCCGCTTCGACTACCTGCGCCTGCTCGGCCGGGTGATGCGCGGCGAGGCGAGCCCGCAGGAGATCAAGGACTCCTCCGAGCAGTACGACAACCACTACGTCGACAGCCCGCTCTGGCGCGCCACCCTCGACGCCGCGAAGTAACGGCCAGCGGTAGTCGTCGACCGGGGGAGGAGCGGCGAACGGGGTGGCAGCCCTCAGCGCCGCCACCCCGCCCGGGACTTGCGCCGCATGGGGCATCGGTACGCACGGGCCGACGGGTTGAGCCAAACCCCACGTTGGGGGGAAACCGTTGCGGGGCGCACGGTGAATGCGCCGGGGCGGCGCTGCCGTCAGACGGCGATGACGCCGGGAGCACGACCGAAGGCCGGGCCGGTGTACTCGGGCCCGGGGGCGACCAGGGCCCAGACGAACTTGCCCACCCCGCCCGCACGCGGGCGGCAACCCCACCGGTCCGCGAGCTCGTTGACGAGGAAGAGGCCCCGCCCGTGCTCGTCGTCGGTGGCGGAGAGCCGGGCGGTCGGGCGGCCGGTGCCCGCGTCGTGCACCTCGATCCGGAGCCGGTCGGTGATCAGTGCGAACCGGACCTCGATCATGCGGTCCGGCGGCGCGTCACTGTGCTGGACGGCGTTGGCGAAGAGTTCGCCGAGCAGCAACTCGCCGACGTCCGAATAGCGTTCGCCCTGCGGCATCCCGGCCAGATAGGCCCGCAGCATCAGCCGGGCCAGGGGAGTGCACGCGGGCCGGGAGTCCAGCCGCGCCGCGAATTCACGCGGCCGACGGTGCTGGGGGCCGAACAGCCGGCGGTCTACGCAGTTCTTGGACATGGCGTGGCTACCTCCTGGGGCGATGGGGGAGTGGAAGCGGCTCGCGGGACGGCGCGTGGTCACGCGGTGCAAGCAGAAGATTGCGTTCCGGCATCAATCATCGAGGGGACGGAGGTACGGTGACGACCAATCCGGAGTACCGGTCACATGCGGCACGTGAGGGGGGACGGCATGTCACACCGGAGGGCGAAGCAGGGGCCGACGGCCAGCTCCGCCGTGATGTTCGGCGAAGAGCTGCGGTTCTACCGCGAGTTGGGCGGCTACACGCAGGAGGAGCTCGGCAAGCTCCTGCACTGCAATCGGACGAACATCACCCGATATGAGAGTGGCAAGCGCCGGATGCCTCCTGAGTCGGTGGAGGAAGCCGACCAGTTGATGAGCACCGGTGGCTTGCTGAAGCGGCTCTGGGACCGGGTGGACTGGAACGCGGAGATCGAGCACCCGGACTGGTTCCAGGAGCACGCGGACATGGAGGCCGAGGCAGTTGCCATCAGGGTCTTCCAATTCAACTTCATGCACGGGCTGCTGCAGTGCAGGGAGTATGCGCGGGCTCTGTTCGCCACGGGGGATGCCGCGGGAAGTCCCGAGTTGGTCGAAGAGCGGACTGCCGCGCGATTGGGAAGGCAGCGACGGTTTCTCGCCGACGGTGGACCCCTCTTGCTTGCACTCCTGGACGAGAGTGCCATCCGGAACGTGGTCGGCGGCCCCGGTGTGATGAGGCGCCAGATGGAGCACTTGCTGGCCGTTGCCGAGTTGCCCAACATCGTCATCCAGGTCGTGCCGTTCGCGCAGTGCCGGACCGTAGTCGACAAGTCCATGGTGATGTTGGAGATGCCTGGCGGGCAGCACTGGGTTTACTCGGAGAGCCTTGATCGAGGGCATCCGTGCGACGTCGCGGCAATCGTGTCCGGTCACCAGCAAAGCTATGATCGCCTCCGTGGGGACGCGTTTTCAGTGGGGGACTCGCTCGCGCTGATCGCCGACGCGCTGGAAGGGTTCAGAGATGACGACGAACGAGCTCGCCGCAGCCGCCTGGCGCAAGAGCAGCCACAGCGGAAGCAACGGCGGCGACTGCGTCGAAGTGGCCCCCGGATTCCCCGGCCTCGTGCCGGTGCGTGACTCGAAGGACCCCGACGGGCCCGCGCTCCTCTTCCCCGCCTCCGCCTGGGACTCCTTCCTCGCCGCCGTCCGGGCCGGCGACTTTCCCGTCTGACCGGTCGGACAACTCCGGTCATCCGCCAACTGCGGCCGAACAATCTCGATCACTCTGCGTGTTTCGCTGGTGCGGTGCGTGATCAAACCATTACGGTCATCGACTGTGCGCACGTGATCCCCGTTCGACTGGACCGAGGCGGTAGTCATGACACAGGAACCCCGGATCGACGTAGCCCTGACCCTCAAGGGGAGCCAGGCGGAGCCCAGTCAGGCGGAGGTGGCGGAGCTCGCCGCCTCGCTGACGACCGACGTGTGGTTCGCCTCCGCGCTGGAGCGCTCGGCCCCGGGCGGGCGCCAGGCCGACGTGGTCTGGGAGCTGACCGGTGCCGAGTACAAGGGGCAGGCGGCGAAGGGCAAGGCGGCCGTCTACTACGCCAACCCGAAGCTCGGCCTGCGCAAGCCCTTCCTCTTCGCGGACGGCTTCAGCTACGGCCCGAGCAAGCTCCCCGAGCTGTTCGCGTACTTCAACCAGCCCTACGGCGACAAGCAGGGGCTCTTCGACCAGCTGCTCGCCCGGGGCTTCGACATCGTCCTGCTCGGCTTCGAGGAGCGGCACACCCACATCCAGGCCAACGCCGAGGTCGCGATCGCGGCGATCCAGAAGCTGATCGACGAGCGGGTGGGCGACGAGCGGCTGACCGTCGGCGGGGTGAGCATGGGCGGGATCGTCACCCGCTTCGCGCTCGCCAAGCTGGAGACGCAGAAGATGGACCACGAGACGGAGACGTACCTCTCCTACGACTCGCCCCACAACGGCGCGTGGATCCCGCTGGTGCTCCAGCAGATGGCCTACTTCTTCGAGGACTACACCCCGGCGGGCCCGGACGGCGCCAAGCAGGCCGACCTGATCCGCAGCCCCGCCGCCCAGCAGCTGCTCTGGGCCTGGGTGGAGAACTCCAAGTACTCCGGGCCGGTCGCCACCTCCAGCCCGCTGCGCGAGGAGTTCCTGGCGGACCTCAAGCGCTTCGACGAGTTCCCGTCGATCCCGCGCAAGCTGGGTGTCTCCAACGGCCGCCGCGACGGCGTCGGCCGCCCGCTGCCGGCGGGCGAGGTCGCCTTCGACTGGCAAGCGCTGATCGCCAGCGCCACGGCTCGCTTCCAGCCGGAGCGGGGCGAGGAGCAGCCGATCGGCGGCATGCACCTCGGCCTGGCGATGCGTCGCAGCACCACCACCGAGGTCCCGGCGCTGGACGGGGCGCCCGGCGGCACCCTGGACTCCTTCGGCAAGGTCGCGGACGCGCTGAAGGCGAAGATCTCCGAGGACTTCCGCAGCGGCGCCTTCGTCCCGTCCGTCAGCGCGGCGGCGCTGGACTTCGACCCGGTGCGGTGGAACGTCGACGTGAACCTCTCCATCACCGACGCGGACCTCGACCGGGGCCACCTGGACGAGGTCGCCTTCGACGACGACAACACCGTGCACAGCAACGGATCCCCCGTGCTGCTGGACTGGATCGTGGAGCGCCTCGCCGGCTGATCCCGGCGGCCCCACTGACCTGGTTCGGAGCACCCGCGCGGATGGGCTACGATTTACCTCATCACCCAGATGCGCGGGTGGCGGAATAGGCAGACGCGCTGGATTCAGGTTCCAGTGCCCGAAAGGGCGTGGGGGTTCAACTCCCCCCTCGCGCACACTTGGTCGTCAGACCAGCAGAAGGCCGGTCGGCCCGACTCACGTCGGACCGGCCGGCCTTCTCGTTGTCCCGGGGTCACCGCCTCGGGCGGCCGGCCTTCCGGACCTCGTCGTGGACGGCCCAGGCGTCGGCGACCGGGCCGAGGTGGCCGAGCTTGTCGGGGTTGAGGACCAGGCGGATGGCCTGGATCCGGCCGTCGAGCACGTCGAGCGACAGCGCCTGCAGCACCCTGCCGTCCCGGTCGCGAAGGATCGCGCCCGGCTGTCGGTTGACCTCGTGCGGCTCGCAGGTCACGTCGACCAGCGCCAGCCGGGGGAAGAAGGCGGCCAGCAGCCGGGCCACGTTCCCGGCGCCGACGATGGCCCTGGCCAGCTGCGGGGTCTTGCCGCCGCCGTCGCCGACCATCGTCACGTCGGCGGCCAGCAGCTCCTGCAGACCGGCCACATCACCCTCGCGCAGGGCCTCGAAGAACCGCGCCGACAGCTCCTCCTGCTCCGTGCGGACCGCCTCGAAGCGCGGCCGTCCGGCCTCCATGTGCCGGCGGGCCCGCACCACCAGCTGCCGGCAGGCGGCCTCGGACCGGCCGACCGTCGCCGCCACCTCGTCGTACCCGAAGCCGAACACCTCCCGCAGCACGAACGCCGCCCGCTCCAGCGGGCTGAGCCGCTCCAGCAGCAGCAGCGCCGCCATCGACACCGAGTCCGCCAGCTCCGCCGACCGCGCCGGGTCCTGGTAGGGGTCGTCCAGCAGCGGCTCGGGGAACCACGCGCCCACGTACGCCTCCCGCCGCACCCGGGCCGAGCGCAGGACGTCGATCGAGATCCGCGTCACCGTCGCCGACAGGAAGGCCCTGACCGACGTGGGCCGGGTCGCCGAGCCGTCGTAGCGCAGCCACGTCTCCTGCACGGCGTCCTCGGCCTCGCTCACGCTGCCCAGGATGCGGTAGGCGATCGAGAACAGCAGCGACCGCAGCTCCTCGAACTCCTCGACCTTGCTCACGCCGGATCCCCTCTCCTGATCGTCCGAACCATTCGCGGGCGGGAGCCCCTCGCCCCCGCCCGTCGCGTACTCAGTGGAACTGGCCGACCTCGTAGTCCCCGGCGGGCTGCCGGGTGATGACGTTGAGCCGGTTCACCATGTTCATGAGCGAGACCAGCATGGTCAGGGCGGTCAACTGCTCCTCGTCGTAGTGCGCGGCAGCCCGCGCCCACACCTCGTCGTCGACCCCGCCGGCCGCGTCCGCGACCCGCGTCCCCTGCTCCGCCAGCTCCAGCGCGGCCCGTTCGGCCTCGGTGAAGACCGTCGCCTCCCGCCACGCCGCCACCAGGTTGAGCCGCGCCGCGGTCTCGCCGGCGGCCGCGGCCTCCTTGCCGTGCATGTCGATGCAGACCGCGCAGCCGTTGATCTGGCTCACCCGCAGCGCCACCAGCTCCTGCGTCGCCGCCGGCAGCGGTCCGTCCTTGAGCGTCCTGCCCAGCGCCATCAGGTGCTTGAAGGCCTTCCCGGCAACCGGGGTGGCGAACAGGCTCAGTCGCGCGTCCATGGGGTGCTCCTCCGTTGTCGTCCGTCCCTGCACCCCTTGAGACGGACCGGGCGGCCGGGTTGTGACACGCACGGATGTGACCCGCGTCTCGGGCGGCCCGGCTGGTGCGGTTGCTGGACACCCGGGACGGCGAGGGCGCCCGTGCCGGTCCTTCGCCGTCCCGGTCCTTCGCCGTCTTGGGCAGGCCCGGGCCCGGGCCGGGGTGGCTACGGCAGCTCCTGCTCGGCCCAGATGGTCTTGCCGTTGCGGGTGTAGCGGCTGCCCCAGCGGCTGGTGAGCTGGGCGACCAGGTACAGGCCCCGGCCGCCCTCGTCGGTGAGCCGGGCCCGGCGCATCCGCGGCTGGGTGGCGCTGGGGTCGGAGACCTCGCAGGTCAGCCGCTCCGCCAGGATCAGCCGCACCTCGACCGGGCCACCGGCGTAGCGGATGGCGTTGGTGACCAGCTCGCTCAGCACCAGCTCGGTGGTGAAGACCAGCTCCTCCAGGCCCCACGCGCGCAGCCGCGCCGTCGCACTGCCGCGGACCCGGGCCACGGCCGCCGGGTCGGCCTCCACCGACCAGGTGGCGGTGGCGTCGGTCGGCACCGCCCGGGTGCGGGCGAGCAGCAGGGTGACGTCGTCGGCCAGCCGGTGCGCCGGCTGACCGTCGACGATGGCGCGGCCGAGCTCCCGCAGCGGTGCGGCGGCGGCGCCGGGGCGGGCCATCCGGCTGCGCAGTTCGGCCAGCCCCTCGTCGAGGTCGCCCCCGTACCCCACGATCAGCCCGTCGGTGTAGAGCGCCAGTACGCTGCCCGGCGCCAGCTCGACCTCCGCCACCTCGAACGGCAGACCGCTGACGCCCAGCGGCGGGCCCGGGCGCACCGGCACGTACTCGACGGTGCCGTCCGGCGCCGCGACGGCGGGCGGCGGGTGTCCGGCGGAGGCCATCGCGCACCGCCGCGAGACCGGGTCGTAGACGGCGTAGACGCAGGTGGCGCCGAACGGGCCGGTCCGCTGACCGGCGGGCCACTCGCCGTCCTCCTCCGGCCTCTCGCCCTCGATCAGCAACTGGCAGACCAGGTCGTCGAGATGGACCAGCAGCTCGTCGGGTTCCAGGTCGAGGTCGGCGAGGGTCCGGACGGCGGTGCGCAGCCGGCCCATGGTGGCGCTGGCCTCCAGCCCGTGGCCGACCACGTCCCCGGCGACCAGCGCGACCCGGGCCGAGGAGAGCGGGATCACGTCGAACCAGTCGCCGCCGACGCCGCTGGCGGTGTCGGTGGGCAGGTAGACGCTGGCGGTGGTCACGGCGGCGGTCTCGAAGTGCGCGGGCGGCAGCAGGCTGCGCTGGAGGCTGACGGCGGCGCGGTGCTCGCGGGTGTAGCGGCGGGCGTTGTCCAGCGCGAGGGCGGTGCGGGCGGCGATCTCGCGCAGCAGGTCCAGATCGGCCGGTTCGTAGGCGAGGCGGCCGGCGGCGCGGTGGACGGTCACCCGGCCGAGGAGGCTGCCCCGGGCGCGCAGCGGCGCGGTCATCGGGCCGGCCGTGCTCGGGGAGGCGTCCGCGGTGGTCAGGGTTGGAGGGCCGGCGGGGGCGATCGGTGAGCCCTCGGTGTCGAACTCGACCGCAGTCGTCTCCGCCACCCGGTCGAGCCCCGCGTCCTCCAGCAGGTCCGCGTCCCCGGTGACGGCGGTCCGGCGGAGCAGCAGCCGGCCGTCCCGGCCGGGCGCCGGCTCCTCGCCGGTGAACACCGCCTCGGCGATCTCGACCACGGCCAGGTCGGCCATCCCGGGCGCCAGGACGGCGGCGAGGTCCCCGGCGGTGCCGGTGACCGAGAGCGATCCGCCGACCGCCGCCGTCGCGCGGTGCAGCACGGCGAGCCGCTCGCCGGAGCGGTGGAGCGCGGTGACGTCGGTGAACAGCGCCGTCACCCCGATCACCTGACCGTCGGCGGCCTGCAGCCGGAAGGCCGAGATCACCATCGCCGCCCCGCCGCCCGGCTCCTCGATCGTCCGCACCAGCTCTCCGGAGATCACCAGCGGCCGGCCCGTCCGCAGCACCTCGTGCAGTTGCTTTTCGACCGCCTCGGCGCCCTCGGGCTCCAGGAAGTCCCCGAGGCGCCGTCCGGTCAGGTCCGGCGGGAGGCCGGAGTAGGGGAGCAGGTGGGTGTTGGTCCTGACCAGTCGCAGCTGGGTGTCGAACACGGCGAGGCCCACCCGGTCCTGGAGGAACAGCTCCCGGGTGAACGCCTGGTCCTGCCGCCACTGGGTGACGAGTTCGGCGGGGGCGCCGAGCAGGAAGTACCGGGCCGCGTCGGACGGCTTCCGGCCGTCGCTGTCCTCCAGTGGGAGCACCTGGAAGACGATCCCCAGCTCCTCGCCCCGGCCGGAGCGCACCAGCGCGGTGCCGGACCAGGTGTCGGAGGACTGCTCCGGGGACTGCGGCGCCGCCGGCTCGGCGGTGGCCGCCCGTTCAGCTGCCGCCGCGCGCTCCGCTGCCGCCGCGCGCTCGGCCCGGCGTTCGGCCAGCAGGGCGGTCCAGGTGGCCGGGTCGGCCAGCAGCTCACGGACCGGGCGGCCGCAGACCTCGGAGGCGGGCAGGGACAGCAGCTGCTCGGCCTCCCGGGTCCAGCGGACGATCCTGCCGTCCGCGTCCAGCAGGGCACCGGCCGCGCTGTCGACGAAGGGGGGTCGTCGGCTGTCCATGATGCGCACCTCGGATGTGTCGTGCGGTCTCGGCCGTCTGCGGTTCGTCCGTCCGTCCGATGGTCACCCTCCCTCCGGCCGTCGGGCCGCGTGCCGCCGCAGGCCCCCATCCGGGTGATGTGCTGCCCCGCCGTCGCCGGGCCGCCGGGTCACCGCCCGCCGGGCAGGGGCAGCGGCAGGGGCAGCGGCAGAGCCGGCGTCCGCCGGGGGGGACCGGGTGCCGGGCGCGGCCCACCGGTGACCGGGGGCCGAGGGGGAGGAGGTCCACCGTGCTCATCCGGTCCGCTCCTCTCCTCCGGCCGCGAGCGCGCCGGTCCGTACCCCCCGCTGCCTGGCCCGGGGCTTCTCCATCATCCCTCCGGCGCGCGTCGCCGCCAGTCACGGCGGGCTACCGGCGGCGGCCGGGCCGGGACCTGCGCGGGGCCCGGGCCGGGGTGTCCCGTCAGGCGTTGCCGGGGTGTCCCACGGGCTCGGGGTGTGGTCGGTGCGCCGGGTCGGGGCCCGGCCCGCGCCCGTCCGGTCGAGGACCGCCGGGCGCCCGGCATTCGCCGCGCGGACATCGCGCGAGGCCCGGGCCGTCACCGACCGGTCAAGCGAAGGGGCACGCTGGGCCGAACCGGCGAGTAACACTACGCTGAGCCGCCTCGATCCCGAGCCGTCGTGCCGGTCCACCGCGAGCGGCCGGCCCGGGCCCCGACCACGCAGGAGGCACCATGACGATCCCGACCCGGGCACCGGCACCGGCACCGGCACCGATCCCGGTCCCGGTCCGTGCCCAGGCCGCCGCCGTCCGCGCGGCCTACGCGCTGCCGCGGCCGCTGCGCCGGCTGATCGCCGGCGCGCCCGTCCGACGGGACGGCCAGCGGCTGGCCCTCGACGCCCAACTGCTGCTGAGCCTCCAGCGGATCTCCGGGAACCACCTGGTCAGGCCCGCCGGAGTGGCCGCGTCGCGGGTCGGGCTGGACCACGGCCGCCACCTGGTGAGCGGCCCGGTGATCGAGCCGGTGGCCACCCGCGAGATCCGGATCCCGGTCGAGTACGGCGAACTGCCGGCCACCCTGTACACACCGGACGGCCTGGCCGCCCCGTCCGGGCTGCTGGTCTTCTTCCACGGCGGCGGCTGGGTGCTCGGCACCCGGACCAGCCACGACAACACCGCGCGCTTCCTCGCCCGGCACGCGGGTGTCCGGGTGCTCTCGGTCGAGTACCGGCTGGCCCCGGAGCACGTCTTCCCGGCCGCCGTGGACGACGCGCTGGCCGCCTTCGACCACGCCCATGCCGAGGCGGCCGACCTCGGTGTGGACCCGGACCGGATCGCGGTCGGCGGCGACAGCGCCGGCGGCAACCTGGCGGCCGTCACCGCCCAGCTGGCGGTCCGGCGCGGCGGGCCCGCGCCCGCGTTCCAGCTGCTCTTCTACCCGGCGGTCGACGCCTCCCGGCACCGGCCGTCCCGGGAGCTGTTCGCCGACGGGTTCCTCCTCACCAGCGCGCACATGGACTGGTTCGCCGACCACTACGCACCCGAGGGCGTGGACCGCTCGGACCCCCGGCTCTCCCCGTTGCTCACCCCCGACCTGACCGGCCTGCCGCCCGCGTACATCGCCACCGCGGGCTTCGACCCGCTGCGCGACGAGGGGGAGGCGTACGCCGAGCGGCTGCGCGAGGCGGGCGTGGTGGTCGCGCTCAGCCGCCAGCCCGACCTGATCCACGGCTACATCAACTACCTGGGGATAGGCCGGCGGTTCCGCGAGGCCACGGCGGAGGCCGCCGGGGCACTCCGGCTGGCGCTCAGCCCGAACGCGTGCAACCCCCGGCAGCGTGCCGGGCCGCGATGCCTGAGGGACCACGACGCCTGACGGGCCGCAGTGCCTGACGGTCCGCATCCTTGACGGCTCGCGATGCCTGACGTGCCGGAACGCTGACGTGCCATCCGGGTTCCGCCGGAGGCCGGTGCGCGAGGGCTTCTCGCGCCCGGCCTCTTATTGTACTCTCCGTCTAATAAGCGGGGCGGGCGGGAACCCCGCGCAGGGCACGCACCTGGAGGCAGCCATGGCTCACCCCGGCACGGCAGCAGGGATCCACGCTCACACCTCGGCCGACGACGACGTCTCGAAGCGACTGCTCGACTCGGCCGCGACCCTCTCCTACGACCCGGCGACCGAGATCGACTGGGACGCGCCGCTCCCCGAGGACGGCTACGGGCTCAACCCCGAGTGGAGCACGCTCTACGGCACCCGGCTGTGGGACGAGATGACCGAGCGGCAGCGGGTCACCCTCACCCGGCACGAGGTCTGCTCGATCATGACCACCGGCATCTGGTTCGAGATGATCCTGCAGCAGATGGTGCTGCGCGACCAGTACCTGAAGAACCCGGCCAGCGCGGAGTTCCGCTTCGCCCTCACCGAGATAGCCGACGAGTGCCGGCACTCGATCATGTTCGCGCGCGCCTGCGAGAAGATGGGCGTCCCGCAGTACCGGCCGGCCGCGGTGATCGCCCAGGCCGGCCGCCTCTTCAAGGCCACCGCCAAGGGTGAACTCGCCTACGGCGGGATCCTGGTGGCCGAAGAGGTGCTCGACGTCATGCAGCGCGACTGGATGCGCGGCGAGAACGTCCTGGACATCGTCCGCGGGACGTCCCGGATCCATGTCGTCGAGGAATCGCGGCACATGAAGTTCGCCCGCCAGGAGATCCGCGAGCGGCTGCGCGGCGCCGGCCGCGCCCGTCGGCGGGCCGCCGGGACCGGCATCGCGGTGGCGGCCTACGTCATCGTCAGCAGCATGGTCCACCCGGGCGTGTACCGGGCCGCCGGGCTGGACACCGAACGGGCGCTGGCCGAGGTGCGGGCCAACCAGCACCGCAAGGCGATGATGCGCACCAGCTCCAGCCACCTGATGGCCTTCCTCGGCGAGGCCGGGCTGCTCAACAGCTCCGCGGCCGCGGTCTACCGCCGCGTCGACATGCTCTGACCCGAGCCGACCCGAGCCGGCGCTCGCCGACGCGACCGCAACCCCGTCCCGACGCCTACCGTCCCGCCCCCGAGAGCCGGCCGACGCCCGCGCCGACCGGCTCGACGCCTGCGCCCGACCCGACCCGGCGTGACCCGACCGCCTCCCCCACGCAGCGAGGACCCCACCCGGCCATGGCCTACGCGATCACCCAGACCTGCTGCAACGACGCCTCGTGTGTGTCCGTCTGCCCGGTCAACTGCATCCACCCCACCCCGGACGAGCCGGAGTTCGGCCGTACCGACATGCTCTTCATCGACCCGGTCGCCTGCATCGACTGCGGCGCCTGCGCGGACGCCTGCCCGGTCGACGCCGTCTATCCCGTCGACCGGCTCGCCGGCCCCGACACCGTCTTCGGGGAGCTCAACCGCGACTACTACCGGGACCACCCGGCCGACCACAGCTGGGGAGCGCCGACCTTCCCCCGGAGCCTGCCGGACGACCTCGGGCCGCTGCGGATAGCGATCGTCGGCACCGGCCCGTCCGCGAGCTACACCGCCCAGTCGCTGCTGCGCACCACCGGCGCGGAGATCACCATGATCGACCGGCTGCCGGTCGCCGGCGGCCTGCTGCGGCACGGCGTCGCCCCCGACCACCAGTCGACCAAGCGGATCGCCGAGAGCTTCGCGAGCGTGTTCCACCACCCCCGGCTGCGGGTCCACCTCAACGTCGAGATCGGCAAGGACCTCAGCCATGCCGAACTGGCCGCCCACCACCACGCCGTCGTGTACGCGGTCGGCGCCGCCACCGACCGCCGACTCGGCCTGCCCGGTGAGGACCTCCCCGGCAGCCTGCCCGCCACCACCTTCGTCGGCTGGTACAACGCCGACCCGACCGTCCCGGCCGAGGCCGTCGACCTCTCCGCCGAGCGGGCGGTCGTCGTCGGCAACGGCAACGTCGCCGTGGACGTCGCCCGGATCCTGCTGCTCGACCCGGACCGGCTCGCCGCGACCGACATCGCCGACCACGCCCTCGCCGCCCTGCGGGACAGCCGGGTGCGGGAGGTGGTGCTGCTCGCCCGCCGGGGGCCCGAGCAGGCGGCCTGGACGCGGTCCGAGTTCCTCGCGCTCCAGCACCTGCCCGGCGTCGAACTCGTCGTCGAGGACCACCCCGAGGTCCGCGCCGCGATCGCCGCCGCGCCGGAGGGCTCGAAGGCCGCGCTGCTCGCCGGGCTGCCGCTGGAGCACGTCGACGGCGGCGAGCCGCCGCGCCCCGGCCGCCGGATCGTGCTGCGCTTCTTCGCCGCGCCCACCGAACTCCTGGGCACGAGCCGCGTCGAGGGCGTCCGACTCGGCGGGACGGCGCTCGTGGCCGGCCCCGACGGTCCGCGTGCCGAACCCACCGGCGAGCACGGCACCCTCCGGGCCGGACTGGTGGTGCGGTCCATCGGCTACCGGGGCGTCCCCGTGCCCGGTCTGCCCTTCGACGCCGCCGCCGCGGCCGTGCCGCACCGGGGCGGCCGCGTGATCGACCCGGAGACCGGCCGGCCGCTGCCCGGCACCTACGTCGTGGGCTGGGCCAAGCGCGGGCCGTCCGGCGGGATCGGGGCCAACCGGGCCTGCGCGCAGGAGACCGTGGACGCCCTGCTGGACGATGCCGCGGCCGGTGCGCTGCCCGATTCGTCCGGCACCCGAAGGGAGTTGGCCCGGCTGGTCCGCAGCCGGCGGCCGGACGCCGTCGGGCTGAAGCAGCTGCGGGCCATCGACCGCGCCGAACGCGCCCTCGGTGAGGCCGCCGGCCGCCCCCGGGTCAAGTTCGCCACCCTCCCCGCCCTGCTGGCGGCCGGCCGCCGCTGACCCCGGGCCCGCCCGGGCCCCGGCCAGTCGTCGCCCGGTCCCGCGCGAGGGCGCCCGGCCGCGCGCGGGTTCGCTGGCCCGGCCGCAGCTGGCGCAGGTTGGCGTGGCAAGCCGGTGGTGAGGCGCCCGGCCCGGGAGCCGCCGGCCCGCCGATGGGTCCGCACCGGGCGGGACCGGCCCGCCCGGTGCGGGTCCGCTGCTCGGCCTCAACGCCCCAGGACGGCGCCGCCGTTGACTCCGATGACCTGGCCGGTGACGTAGCCGGCCTCCGGGGAGGCCAGGTAGGCGACGGCCGCCGCCACGTCCTCCGGGGTGCCGGCCCGGCCGACCAGGGTGGCGGCGATCTTGTCGGCGTGGAACTCCGGCGTCCAGCCGCTGCCGAAGATCTCGGTGGACTCGACGTAGCCGGGGGCGAGGATGTTGACGGTGATGCCCTCCGGGCCGAACTGCCGGGCGAGGCCGAAGCCCCAGCCGTGCAGGGCGGCCTTGGCGGCGGCGTAGGAACCGGCCGAGTGCGGGCCGGCCCCGCCGCGCTGGGCGGCGGCGGAGCTGATCAGGATCACCCGGCCGCCCGGGCGGCGCAGCCGGTCGGCGAGCGCGCCGGTGAGCAGGACGGCGGACAGCAGGTTGGTGTCCAGGTCCCGCCGCCAGGCCTCGGCCAGGGCTTCGAGGGAGGCGTCGGCGGGCGGGGTGATCACCGCGCCCGCGTTGTTGACCAGCACGTCCACCGGGCCGAGTGCCGCGATCGCCTCGCCCGCCGCCGCGACCTCGGCGGCCACCGTGAGGTCGGCCGTGACCGGCACCACGTCGCCCCCGATCTCCGCGGCGGCCTTCGCCAGCACCTCGGCCCGCCGTCCGACGATCGCCACCCGGTAACCGCGTCCGGCGAGTTCGGCGGCGACCGCCCGGCCGATCCCCGTCCCGCCGCCCGACACCACCGCGGTCCGTCGCTGCTCCATCGTGTGCGCCCCCTGCTCCTGCGTCGATCGACGACTCCGGTCCGGAGCCTACCGAACGGTAACTTCCCGGCGGGTCCGAACGGCCGGCTCACGCGCCCGATCGGGCCGGCCCGCCGGCCCCGCCCGGGTGGAGCGGCTTGCCGTACACCGTCGAGCCGAGCCGGACGGTCATCCCCACCCGCTGGTACAGCGCGAGCGCGCCGGTCTCCGAGTGCGTCCACAGCGTGCAGGCCCGCCGGCCGCGCCGGTGGAACGCGGCGAACGCCTCCCGCAGCAGCGCCCGGGCGACGCCCCGGCCGCGGTGGTCCCGCCGGACCGCGACCCGCTCGATGTAGCCCTCGCCGGTGTCCGGCAGGTCCAGCGACAGCACCGCGCCGACCATCTCCCCGGCCGCGAACGCGACCGGCGAGAGCGCGGGCGCGAAGGTGTCCCGCTCGACGGTGTGCCGCGCCCACTCCTCGTAGGGCTTGCGCCGCACCTGCCACTCGTCGAACGCGTCCTCGGTGAGCAGGTACGCGGCCCGCTCGTCGCCGGCGCGGAACGGCCGGACGGTGATCCCGTCCGGTGGTACGGGCGCCGCCGGCCCGGCGGGCAGCCCGATCTCCAGCAGCCACTGCGTGACGAACGGCCCGTACCCGCGCGAACGCAGCAGCGCGTCGGCGGCGCGGTCACCGTCCCGGACGGTCTGCGAGAGCCGCTCGCTGCCCAGCTCCCGGGCCCGCGCCTCGACCCAGTCGAGCAGCGCGCCGCCCAACCCCTGGCCCCGGTGCGCCGGGTGGACGTCCACCTTGCTCCGCCGGCCGCCGTGCACCCAGGCCCGGGCGACCACGGTGCCCGCCGCGTCCAGCACCAGCAGCGTGTCGCGGGCCGGGTCCAGACCGGGCAGGGCCAGGTCGGCGGCCACGCCGTCGACCGCGTTCTCGGCCCCGCCGCCGGCGCCGCCGGGCAACTCGCGTTCGCGGGCGGCGACCAGCCGGTGGATCGCCGGTGCGTCGGCCGGGGTGGCGGCCCGGCTCCGGTAGTGGGCCGGGAGGGACGGCAGCGGAAGTTGGGGCATGCCGCGACTCTGCGCCATCGGCGGCCGCCCTGTCGACCGGATCGGGCGAGCCGACCCGGCCGGACGGGGCCCGGGGCCGCCTCCGGCACGATCGGGTGCGGAGGCGGCCCACTGGCCCGAGGCCGGTCGTCACCCTACGGACGGGGCATCGACCGCGTCGTTCGACCGGCCACGATCCCCGGCGGCGTGCGCCGCCGTCGATGCCCATCCCACACCATGAAGTGCGGTTGAGGTCAAGGCCGTAGGGCGCGAGAAGTCGGCCGGTCCGACTTCTCGC